>NZ_JACUUA010000140.1 GCF_014859565.1 Marinospirillum sp.
ATCTGGAACAGCTTTTCCCGTTTGATTTCGGCTTCCTGCTTGTTGACCCCATGACCCAGTTCACGCTGATAGCCAGGATCATTCACCAACTGGGCAAATAGGACCGCACGGGCCGCCGCCAAAGGACGACGCGCCCACCATAGATGAAGGGTGCTGGGGTGGCCGTGGCGGATTGATTTCTCGCGTGCGGCAGCGACGTTAATATCATCCAGCGGCAGCGCCACTTCGATGAGTTTTTTGGGGGATTTGATGGGAGTCATTACAGTATCCATATTAAAGCACCGTCGCCAGCAGATGACGAAAGGGCGACTGATTTAAAAAGAGATCCAGTTGTTCCGGCTGGTTTTTCAGCACCTCTAGGGCGCTGTTTAGCCAGCGCTGGCGGTCAGCGACTAAGGTGCTGTCTTTGTTCAGGCCCAGCATATCGCGGGTTTGCGTCACCTGATGTCGCTCGCGGCGTGTTAAGCCTTCAACCGGTTGCAGGCTGCCATCGGTGGTGGATAGTGTCCATTGTTTATTGCAACCTGGGCCGGGTTCGATGGGCAGCAAGCCATCTTTTTTCTTCTGGCCACAGGTTTGCGGGTTGATACAGCCGTGGGCGTAGTTGGTGTAGGTAAAACAAAGCGCTGGCTGGCCATTGGTTCCTGACTTGGGTTTGATATGTTCTAGCTGCCCTTCAGTAGCGGTTAACAGCCTTTCACAATAGACGCATAGCCCCTGCTGATCCTGATTCAGCGCTGCTTTAACACGTTGTTTAACGGGCTGAAACCTTTGATCGTTCCAAAGGCTGATATCCGCATTCGGGTGCTGTTGCAGAAATTGCGTTAGCTCAGGTACTCCACCGGGCCTGTGTTGCAGTTCTACCACGGTTAACCTTCCTTGTTGTGTTGTCGCTGTGCCAGAAAGCGCCAGGTTGCTAAATCACTGTCGTGGACCTGATAACCAGCCTGTTCCAGCTTGGCCAGTAGTGTTTGCGCTTCTGGGCTTGATTCCTGATTTTTTCTGACCATTAGCTCATAACGGCGAATATCGTCCAGCAGCGGTAGATCCGGGGTTTTGTGGGTACCTAAAATACGGGTCAGGGCATCACCGGCTTCATGGGCCAGTGGGCTGAAGCTTGGTGTTGTTACGTTAATACCGGCTTCATCATTGCGAATCATACGGATACACTCCGCCGGAACCGTACTCAGCACTTGGGGGCTATGGGTGGTAACGATAAACTGGGTCAGCGGAAAGGTCTTTAACAGATCGGTTAAGACCCGCTGCTGCCACTGTGGGTGCAGGTGTAGATCCACCTCATCAATCAGCACCACACCAGGGGTGTATTGCAAGGGTTCACATTCAAGGTTTTCTAAATTGATCTTCTGCAAAAAAGGCTGCTGTTTTATTGGCTGAAAGTCATGATCATAAAGTTTGGCTGTATCTGCATTACGCTCAAACAGCTCCACATTGGCGATACCCTGACGGCGGGCGTAGTCCATCGCCAGAGCCAGCATACTCTGATAGCCCTGGCTGAGCTGGTTGACCAGTAAAGGAGATGGCCCCTGTTCAGCATCGACTACCAACTTGCGTTCTTTATTGATGCGAGGATTGCGGTAAGCCTTACCCAGCAGGCTTTCCAGCGCCGAGCGTACAGTTTGCAGAATCGGGCTGGGATCAAAATCATTTCCTTCAACGTAGCGGTTTTGGCGCAATTCAGCCGCTTCTTCTGAATCAAACCACACCAGCAGCTCCCGCATGTCGGTGACAGCATTCAATGACTGATGCAAGGCGGTGGTCGGGTAACTGTAGTTAAGTTCGTTATCACGTAAACGCTGCGGCAGAGTAAAGTTCCCTCGGCCGACCCCGTAATAGGCAAACACCGGCAGGTAATCTCTTGCTTCAGTACCAAAGCTGTCCTGAATACGCAGCAGCTCTTGGTGTAGCACCTGCTGGCCGATCTCCTGAGCTGGTTTTTTACCTTTTATACTGGCTTGCCAAGTGTCCCACTTTAGACCGCTGGTGGTTTCGATAGCGATTCGGGCAATTTCTGCTCGTTTGGTAAACTCCCGTTTACGACCTTCGCCCCATCGGGTAATGCGAAAGTCCTTGTCTTCAATGCCGGTTGGATCTGTTTTTTCCAGTTGCTCATCATCAGTTGGCAGCTCATTACCCAAACGCTGGTTAGCAGAGGACAGCCAGTTCACGGCTGGTGCCAGCGCTGTGGCAATACCATCCAGTATCGCCGTTTTACCTGCACCGTTTGTTCCAACAATCACGGTCAGATTGGGATGAAGGTCCAGCGTCAGGCGCTCAAAACAGCGGTAGTTTTCAAATTTGATTTGCTTCAACCGAAAAGCAGAAAGATCGCGCACCTCTGTACCCTTAGCTTGTGAAGTGCCCTCGTGCACTGAGTTGGTATTCAGGCTCATCAGTTCTTGTCCTGCGCTGCTTTGGATAATAGGTATTTCAGCTCATAATTCACAGACGGTACACCAAAATCTGGCTCTCGGGTAAAGGGGTTTTGGATGTAATAGGGGCCTTCGTAGTCTTCGCCATCCACCAGCACCACGGCCAGCCAGAATTTTTCTGCACCCTGGTTCAGGGCATAGCAGATTTCATTGCGACTGACGGTAATCACTTCCTGACCTTTGGCGCGGCCTTTCACTTCAATGTGTCGATCCGGCAGAAGGCTGCCATCCGCTTGTGGCTGAGGGCGTGCAGTAATATCCCAGCCGCATTTTTCTGCGGAAACATCTTTTACACTGCGCCCCAGGGCTTTTTCATGCTGAATCACGGCCTGCATGGCGATCTGCTCAATACGCGCCCGTGAGGCAGCATCCACGGCAAATTGTGTCTCGCCCTTCTGGGTGGCCAGGTAGCCTTGTGGGATCACCAAGGCCCCACCGATCACGACCGGGGTGCTGGAGACCACTTGTTTCATGTCGTGCAGCTCACGTTTGCGCTGCTCTAGGCGGGCGGTTAACTCTTCCACCGTGCGTTTGGCATTTTGGGGCTGCAAGCGGGGTTGCTTACCGGCTGCCACCTCGTCAGTCAGTTTCATGTAGCGATCTGACCAGTAGCTGATTTCTTTCACCAAACGCTCATTCACTGCCGCCAGAATTTTATTGGATTGGGTTTCGCGGCGGTATTTCACTTCTTCATAGTGCCCCGGAACCAGATGCTGGCTGGCATAACGGAGTGCCAAGCTTTCAAGGTTGCCGCTTAGCCAAGGGGCTTGCAGCAGGTTTTTTAGATAGGGTTGGTCGGCTGCATCGATTGGCTGCAAATCCAGATGCGGTGCCCAGCCTTCATGCTGCGCCTGGCCCTGCTCGTTGATGCTGACAAACTGCAAGCGACGGGATGCGACCTTTGTTTGGTTGTTCTTGGCTGCATCCAGGCCCTCACGCACGCTGTGGTCAATCATGAAGAGCACACGGGGTTCGGTGGAGTCGTCGTTGGGATCAACCAGAACAGCGCCTTGCTTGAGCTTGTTGCGATGGGCTTCAAGCACCAGATCGGTGGTGGTGGCCATTAAAGGGTGCCCCGGATGAATCAGGCTGGCCATGGGTTTGCCATCCACGCGAATCTGGTCTTTTTCAAAACAAACACGCTCGTATTTTTTCAGCACTGGAGTGCGGGTTTCACCGATCACACGGTCGCGCTCACGAATGGCTGCGGGTACATGGCGGATTTCGTAGCGGCTGCCTTCTCTGGCTCTCAACTCTCCCTGCAAGAGCTGAAAAGCCTCAGTGAAGAAGGCTCGAATAAAGTAGGGCTGAAGTTTTCGGGCCTCGGCTTTTTCCATTTCTTCTTTGACTGCATAGAGCTGCTCAAGCCCCATGTGTTGATCCACCAAGGCGTTTCGCTTGATGATTTCTTTCAGGTGCTCGGTATCCAGCGCTCCCTCGATCACCTGATTCAGCCGGGCTTTGACTTCAGGCGACTCGCCATAGCGTATGGCTTCCATCAGCAGATCATGCAGGGATTGGTTCTCGAAGGCTTCCCCCAGAATGTCAAAAACCTTGCCACCAAGCGCCTGTTTTTCGATTTCCAGTTTGTCGAACAGCTTCTGGAAAACTTCACCTTCGCGGGTTTCATTGGCAACCAGGTTCCACAGGTGGCACACCTCGGTTTGTCCGATGCGGTGAATCCGGCCAAAACGCTGCTCTAGCCGGTTGGGGTTCCAAGGCAGATCGTAATTCACCATCAGGTTAGCGTTTTGCAGGTTGACCCCTTCACCTGCGGCATCGGTGGCGACCAGCACAAGCACATCAGGATTGTTACGGAACTGCTCCTGTACCTTGCGGCGTTCATCGCGGTTGGTGCTACCAGATATGGTGGTGACTGATTCAGGATTACCCAGTAAACCACTGATGCGTTGCACCAGATAGTTCAGGGTGTCTTTGTGCTCGGTAAAAATGATGAGCTTACGGCGTGCGCCACCCTGGGTGTACATTTCTGGGCGATCTTGCAACAGGTGAGAGAGTTCTTCCCATTTTTTATCGTTGCCGGATTGCACCACAGTCAGCGCCTGATACTCTAGGTCTTTCAGGATCAGGATTTCTGCTTCTAGCTCTGGGATGGTCTCCGCCGCCGTGGCTTGATCCACCACCTGTTCGGCATAGAGTTCATATTCCTCTGCACTGAGCTCTTCATCCAGTTCGCTGAAGTCTTCAGGGAGATCCAGTTTGCGGGTGACCTGATATTCACCCAAAGTTTCCGCCAGATTGCGCTGTACTGCGTGGCCTCGGGCAACCAGCTTCATTTCATCCAGACGTGACTCCAGCCGCTTACGACGGCGCTTTAGGGACTGGTAGATGGCCTCTGGGCTGGATGCCAGACGACGTTGCAACTGGGTCAGTGCGAACCCTACGGTGCCCTTGCGTTTGCCATCCAGATTATCGGCGCGGTTCATTTCGTTGCGAACGTAATCGGTGACCTGGCTGTATAAAAGCGCCTCGGCCTCGGAGAGCTGATAATTGGCTGTGTAGGCTCGTCGCTCTGGAAACAGGGGCGTTCCATCAAACTTCAGCAGCTCTTCTTTTACCATCCGGCGCATCATGTCGGAGACATCAACCTTGTGGGCACCTTCCCGGAATTTGCCATAAAAGCGATCACCATCCAGCAGTGAAAGCCAGATCTGGAAGTCTTCTTCCTTGCCGTTGTGGGGTGTGGCCGTCATTAGCAGAAAGTGTCGGGTAATCGAACCCAGCAGCTCTCCTAGTTGGAAGCGTTTGGTTTTGTTGATCTTGTTGCCAAAGTAGTTGGCAGATAGCTTGTGAGCCTCATCAACGATGATCAGATCCCACTCGGTGGCTTTGAGCTTTTCTTGTAGTTCTTCATTGCGTGAGAGCTGATCCAGACGGCAAATCAGTTGATTGGCTTCATTAAAATAATTACCGGATGCACACTTTTCCATCTTATCGCGGCCGAAAATTTCAAACTCAACGCCAAATTTTTCCAGCAGCTCATCCTGCCACTGGTCACTGAGTCCACCGGGTGAAACAATCAAAATCCGCTTGGCATCCGCTCGCAGCAAAAGCTCACGAATCAGCAGACCGGCCATGATGGTTTTGCCCGCACCGGGGTCATCCGCCAGCACAAAGCGCAAGGGTTGTCGGGGCAACATGGCTTCATAAACGGCAGAAATCTGGTGGGGCAGAGGTTCTACATTGGATGTGTGCACGGCCATCATGGGGTCGAACAAAGCGGCCTGAGTAATCCGGTAAGCTTCCAGTCCTAATTTGAAGTCGGCACCGGGTGCGTCAAATGCCCAAGGCCGTCCGGCTTGTGCTAATTCCAAGCGATTTTCATCACTGCGAAACAGCATCTGCTCACTGAACCCACCCTGGCTATCTTTGTAATAGACCGTCAGTGCACCTTCACCTAGGGGTTCAGTGGCAACAACGCGCACCACTTCATCCTGGCTGGTCAGACCACGAATCTGGGCATCCTTTTTGATGTCTTCAAGCTTGAGCATGTTTGATATCCGTGCCTTATGAAATCATGTCCAAATTTAAATTTGAGGGAGTGTATAGATCTCCCTGCTCAAAGCTCTTGTTGTGAGAAGCTATTTTGGTAGGTAGCATTGCTGAAAGGACGTAGAGCACAGCATGCTAGAAGTGTTCCGTAGTAGGATGGGAAATAAGCGAATAGCATCCTACATTTGTGTTTCTCCATTTTCTCACTTTTACCAAACATGCATGGCTATTGCAACACGATTAATATCAAATCAAACTCACACAGCAACACAATATGACTATGCGACTCGCTCGACAATCCCTTGCCGAGCCAGGCTTGATGAAGTCAGTCAAGGCTGCCCTGCAAATCACTAGGGATGGCTCCAACCAGTTTGGACTGCAGAAAATCCAGATCAATCGGTGACTCTGCATACTGAGTCAGCATCTGCTGGGTCCACTGTTCAATAGCAGTGTGATTGTCGTAGAAGTAAGGAAGGCCAAGCAGTGCTGCCATTCCATGACCTTGCCGAATCCTCATACGCTGAATCAATCCTGACGCTAGTTGAAACGCAGAAGGGGTCACCCACATCTTCATGCTGAACTTGCTGTTATACATTGTTGGTCTCCTGCATCAGTGTTGCCAAAGGGGATTGATCCGGTTGTGAACCGACCTGCGTAAACTCGCTGGCCAGGAGTCGGTCAAACGCTGAACCATCACGGCGTGTCAGGTTGGGCACATAACGTGAATAAACCCGAAACAGCATTTCGGTGGTGGTGTGCCCCATCTGCCGTGCAATCCATTCGGGGTTTTCACCAGCAGCCAGCCATAGGGTCGCTGCGGTATGGCGGGTCTGATAAGGCCTGCGCTGTTTTAAGCCAAGATGCCTGAGCAGTGGATACCAAACCCGCTTGGTCACGTTGTGGTGGCTCAGTGCAGCTCCTGTGCGGCTGCAGAACACCAGGTCATGTTGATGCGTGGTTTCCCACTGCACCTTGAGTGCCTCATACACCGGCTGGGACATGTGGATTTCCCTTTGTGAGCCATCCGTTTTGGTGGTGGTCATTTCACCACCCACCCAGGTTTCCCTGATCAGGATTTGCCGACGCTCAAAATCCACATATTTCCAGAGCAGTCCGTCAACTTCTCCGGTACGCATTCCAGTGAAAAACCGGACGGTGTAGTAGGGTCTGAAGTCTTCACGAACAGACCGCAGTATTTGCTGAACCTCTTCAATGGTGAACGGCTCCACATCGGTGCGGGGCACCTTCAGCGATTTGATTCCCTTCCAGGGTGAGTTAAAATCGTAACGATCAGCGGCTTCATTAAGCATCATCCGCAAAGGTGTCATCACCTTGTTGATGGTGGCAGGACTGAGAGGACTGTTCTTTTGCGCGGGTTCTTTGGCGAGAGTTGCGCGAAAGTTCAGTAAGTCTGCCTTGGTGATGCTGCTGATTACTTTTTCTCCAAACGCTGGAATCACGTAAGCCTTCAAGTTGGTTTGAACCGTACTGCGGTGGCTGTTACGCCACTCAACCTGCTTCTCTTCAAGCCAGATTTCAGCAAATTCAGCCAGCGTTGGAATGTCGCTGCCGTCGTCCTTATCGCCGTTCATCTTGATGCCGCGTTTCTCCCAGTCAGTAAACTGAGCCGCTTTTTTGCTGTTGGGAAAGTAATGCGCGTAACAAAAGCTGCCTAGCGTGATTTCGGCTTCGATCCGATCCAGGATTTGTTTGGCACGCCGCCGGTTGGCAGGTGTGTCTTCGAGCTTGGTGTATTCGCGGCAGCGATTTCCTTTATAACGAAAGTCGAGGAAAATTTTGCCGCCACGGCTATTGATTGCTCCCATTCTTGTCTCCCCTTAGCAAACGCCTGACATCAAGGTGTCGATAGCTGGTGCGTGGAACATGTCTTTCTCAATCTGCTCCCAGACATACAGAATCTTGCGGCCACCGAATGGGCGCAGATAGTGAACCCCTTCGATTAGCACTGCATCCTTCAGCTGATTGCGAATGGTGTGTGGCTCATATTTGATTCGTGCAGCCAGTTCTTCAGTGGTCAGGTAGGTGTATGACATAAAATTCTCCTTAGATTGATCTTAAGTGAGTCAAATGACTCTGATTAGAGTTATATCAATCATAAGAGCATCCGTCAAGAGTAAATTTGTTCATGTGTGAGGCATTTGATAGACTTGTGATACAAAAAGGTCAGCAATGAGGTGGTCGGTGATCAGGATAATGTTCAAGCAATTGCTTGATGAGAAGAGTTTTAAAGAGGGAAGGCGTATAACGGTGGGTGAAGTGTGTGATCGTACAGGGATCAGTCGAGCTACTTTGACTCGAATCTCAAATACTCCAGGCTACAACACCAATACAGATACGCTTGATCTGCTGTGTGACTATTTCAAATGCAGTCCTGGCGACTTGCTGCAGCATCACCCAGCGGAAGTGAGTGAACAGAAATAACAGGTTTAGGTTAGTGATTGCAGTTTGTGGGTAGGGGTCATTTTTCCAGCCTGGTTCAGATGTTGGATCTCTGTGAAAAACCAGGTCGGTCTCAGAATGGTCTCAATTTGGTCTCAAATGAAATTTGCCTGATTTTCAGCTGATCGAAAACACGGGCGATGAAGCAGTTTTTCATCAGGAAGGTATTTTTGAAGGTAGTCTGTAAGCCTTGATTTGTCAGGGTTTGACAAGATTGCAGGGTGGCTTGGTTCAGAGAAAATCATCGAAAAGCAATGGCGCGCTCGGCGGGATTCGAACCCACGACCCCTGCCTTCG
>NZ_JACUUA010000141.1 GCF_014859565.1 Marinospirillum sp.
GGACTACTACCTTGCTAATGTGCCAATAAACTGAAGGAGTAGCAGTGCAAGTGTTCACAGTTTCCTTTACGATCATGGCTAGAAGACTTAATACAAGACATTTCATTAAAAAGCAGAGTTTTAAGACTTTGGGGGGAATTTCCGATTCAAGACATGTAAGTAGTTTTGCTTACCCTAATGCTAAAAGGAGTTTTTATGGCAGTCTCAGCCTACCTGTTTGAGGTGCGCTCAATTCAACCCTTTCTGTTTGCAACCGGCAAACTCAAAGACATGGTGAAAGGCAGCGAATTGATCGATTTTTTATGCAATGAACCTTTACAATTGACACTTGAGGCCTGCGGCCTGGAGAATCATAGCAAACCAGAACATAGCCCACGTTGTGCGGGCGGCTCCTTCTATTTGTTAATTAAGGATTCCGAAAAGGCCGTTGCCTTCCGGAATCTATGGACATTATTGGTCTCGCAGCTTTTACCCGGGGTTGAGTTAGTTGATACCCTTGTCAGCGGTGAGAGTGCCCGTGATGCCATTCAAAACGGACTTAATCAATTACGCATAGCACGTAACCAGCCAACCCCCCAGCTGCCTGCAGCAAGTCCGTTAGCAGCTCGCAGCCCTCGTACCGGGCGCGTTAGTGTTGAGCTTGATCGAGGTGAAAGCCTTGATGAGGCCACTTCCGTGAAGCGGCAATTTGTACGTCCCAATGCAAGCAAGGATCTGGCTACACGTTTCAGCAGTCATCATGATCTCCGGTGGCCGATTAACTTTGAAGCCGACTCTCCTGAGCACCTGCGCTTTCCTTTAGCTGAAGGTGACAAGGTGGCTTTGGTACATGCAGATGGAAATGGTTTGGGGGAGATTTTGCGCCTCGTGAATGAAGCAGGTAAACAAAAGGAAGATGCTGGCTTCATTGCGCTTTATCGCCAGTTTTCCGACGGTCTGGAACAGGCAACAATTGAAGCCTGCCAGGAAGCAACAGACAGAGTCCTGGTTCCAGAAGTTACGACAGCCGGTGTGGTACCAGCTCGCCCCCTTGTGTTGGGCGGTGATGACCTTACTGTTATCGTGCGTGCCGATTTGGCTCTGGATTTCACACAGGTCTTTATTCAGTCATTTGAAGAAAAAACCCAGTTATTTTTGAAAAAGCTGGCGCTTCAATTACCCGGCACACTATCCGGTAAGCTTCCTGAAAAGTTGACTGCATGCGCTGGAATTGCCTTTATGAGGCCCAGCCAGCCTTTTGCACAGTGTTATGCCCTTGCCGAAAGCCTGTGTGACCGTGCCAAAAAACAATCTCGAGCGGTTCAGCAAAAGCAGCAACTCAGCCTCATTCCTTCGAGCCTGGCCTTCCATAAAATTCAGGTAAGCCTTATCGAAGACGCAGATCAAATGTTTGAGCGCGAAATGAAAGTTAAATCCTCCTCACTGGAGTTGCAACTTGGTCTCAGTGCATACGCTGTCAGCGAGGGCTTCCCAGAGCTGCCTTCAATCAGTGATCTTCAAGCACTTTCATGCTGCTTCCAGCCAGGCAAGCTGAATGACAAGCGACTTCGCGCTCTTGCAACCTTGATGCACGTTGATCCTGCAGGGGCGCGTAATGACTATGCTCGCTGGCGAACCCTCGCTGCAAGAAATCCAGGTACACAGCCAGCGCTCAAGGCTTTTGATGCTGCTAATCAACGGCTTTTAGGGAATATGGATGCTGAACTGCCTGCCAATCTTTCAGCCGGCACTAGCGTAATCGCCGATCTGCTCACTTACCTGAGCCTGACACAACCATGGAAAAAAGCTCCACAGGGAGAAGCTGTCTTATGAGCCTACAATGCTTACAACTGGAATTTAATTACTTTTGGCATACTGGCACCGGAAGCGGGAGTGGCACACACCTTGATGCGCTTACAGAGAAAGATCGTGACTATCTTCCTTTTGTCTCGGGCAAGCATCTGAAAGGCTTGCTGCGTCATGCCTTTCACCGGGCAGAGGCATGGGGCTGGTATGATCAATCTTTACCGGATGGTGTAGCAGAAAATTGGGAAACACTAATTTTTGGTAGCACTAACCAGGAGGTGGCACGTCACTTAACTCTACCGGGCATGTTGCATGTTGATGATGCAATCCTGTGCTCAAAAGAGCGCGCATGGTTGAATGACTCCCCTGAACTTAAACCCTTTCTATATCAGGAAGTCTTTTCAACTGCGATTGAGACGGCAACGGGCACTGCAAAAAAAAACAGTCTTCGCGGCATCGAGGTTTCTTTACCGGTAACGCTCTTTTCCGACCTTGAGCTTATTGTTACTGCCACGGAGTCAGAGCACCGCCTGCAACAACAAACACTTTTAAAACTGGAAAACCCATTCTTCTGGCTGGAACCTCTTTTGCCATTGATCGACTCAGTGGGTGCGCATCGCACCCGGGGGCTTGGTGAGGCTCGGCTATCCATTTTTGATGGTCGTCACAAGGAGCTGTCATGACTTTTCTATCTCAGACATTCCAAGTCACGCTGGAACAAGATGTTGTTTTCAGCTCAACTGCCGCAACTTTGGGGGGGCAATCAGGTCTTGATTACCTTCCTGGATCTGTTTTCCTGGGTGCTTTGGCCAGCCGCTGCTATAACGATTTGGAGCCAGAGCAAGCCTGGATAATTTTCCACTCTGGGAAATTTCAGTTTTCTGATGCCCTCCCTCTATCCAACCAGCAACCAAGCTGGCCGATGCCTTTAAGCTTGCATCATTACAAAGGGCAAGAGGTCATGCTTAACTCAAAACAACTGGAAGCAAGGCAACTCTTTGATCCAGCGTTTCCCGATGCGCGTCTGGACAAATGGCGCCAGCCCAAACAATTGAGAAAGGGTTACATTACTGCCAGTGGTGAATGGATCAAGCCCGATCTGAGTCAACGGATGAAAACAGCAATTGACTCCAGAACAGCCCGAGCTGCTGAAGGCCAATTATTTGGCTACCAGTCACTCGATGCTGGCCAAGTCTATTATTTTCAAACACAGACATCAGTCGAGTACCAGGCTTTGTTTGATCTGGCCATCAGCCATTTTTCTGGTCATTTACGCCTTGGTCGCTCTCGTTCAGCACAATACGGACGCGTTAAGATACAGCCGGTTTCTGATTTGCATATCCAACCCAGGATGCATCCATCTTCGACTAAAGAGTTGACGCTTTGGCTCATGGCCGATCTGGCTTTAACAGACTCACTTGGAAAACCATGCCTCCAACCTCTGCCAGAGTTGATGGGGCTTCCTGACGGAACTCAATGGTTAGCTGGTCAAAGCTTTATTCGTACGCGTTCTTACAGCCCTTATAATGCCCACAGACGCTGTTATGATCCAGAACGACAAGTGATCAGTCGTGGCAGTGTACTCCGCTTTCTCCTACCCAGCGTGCCTTCACCGGAAGAGCTGCAGAGCTTACAGCGTATCGGACGCTTTCAGGAGCAAGGTCTCGGGCGTATTGCCGTCAATCCTCAGCTGATTCAAACAGCACAGCCTGTTTTTGAAAAGCCTGATGCTGGCTCAACTGTCACTGCTAAGGCTTTTTCTGCCACCCCACGTCCAGCCAATAGCCTTCTCGCTCAGGTATTGAGTACGCGTTTGACTGAGCAGCAGGAAGACAATCAAGCGGATCAAATTGCTCGCGTGCTGTTCCAGCAGTTGCTGAGTGCACTGGACTCTGCACGTAATTGGCAGGGGATTACCTCATCGGAACCGCTTCCCGAAGCACCCGGTCGCAGCCAATGGGGCAGAATTAAAGATCTGGCAAGTCAGCATCGCAATGAGCCAGAAGTGTTGTGGCAAAAACTCATTAGTAATGATGATGCTGTAATTCGAGCGCGTTCTGGATGGCAGCTGGAGTTAAGCCCAAGCGAAACTCTGGATGAACGTGTTACCGATCTGCTATCAGCTCACCAGAAGTCTGTACTTTTACCAGAAATACTTGGGCGTTTAGCCGTGCTCGGCTTAACCACACAATGGCAAAACGCCATTGAAGGCAACAAGATATTTGACAAGGAGACGACCTGATGCTCGTTGAACGTCCTGTGCTGCACTATGCACTGATTGAATTGGAAGCTTTGACACCTCACGCCATTCATGCTGGCCGTGGTGATATTACTCACGATGTTCTGGTAATGCGGGACCATAATGGTCTACCAGCACTGCCAGGCACCAGCCTTGCTGGCGTTCTGCGTAGTCTCTTTGAGCGACGCCATGGGACAGAGGCATGTAATCAACTTTTTGGTTATGCCGATGCTGCCGGCGGCCGTCCTAGCTGGGTTCAAGTGGGTGCCGGGCTTATCCATAACAGCAAAAACTTGCCACAAGAAGGGCTGCAGGCAAACCTGGAACAAGACCCTTTGCTTGCGCCCCTACTGCAATCCAAACCCTTGGTACGTCAGCGTGTTCGTTTGAATGAAAAGGGTGCAGCGGCTGATTCCGCAAAGTTTGATACCACCCTGATACCGGCCGGTTGTCGTTACTCTACCCTGCTGAGCTACTGGAGTGATGGAACGGATGCAGCCGAAACTGCTTTCGATCAGCTCCTTTGCTTGATGAAAAGCCCGGAGTTTCGCATAGGTCATGGAACCCGTAGCGGTAGTGGTGCGTTTCGTGTGAACCACCTGCTTACCCGGCGCTGGAACCTGACAAACCCGAATGAAGCCAGCGAGTTTCAGAAATTTACTCGTTCACGCCTGAATAGTCAGGGGTTGATTGAGCATCAACCAACTGTAGACGCCTCGCCAAACTGGTCCAGTTTGCAGCTAGAGTTGCAAGCTGAAGCAGGATGGCGCATTGGCGGCGGTGAGCAGGCATTCAGTGATCCAGATACGAACGGTAAGGTGCCGGATCTGGTACCTCAATCTGAAGTTCGTATTGAGTGGCTAGATAATCAGGGAATACTGACTGAGCGGCAGGCGGTTCTTCCTGCAACTGCCATCAAGGGGGCACTGGCTCATCGTTTCATCTTTCACTACCGGCGCATTACAGGTGCGTTTGTAATGGTAACTGCAGAAAGCAGCCTGGAAAACGCATTGGATAATCCCGGTGTACAAGAAGTATTTGGCTACATCAATGAGTCCAGTGACCTCAGTGGTCAAGCTGGTCGTCTGATCATCAATGACATCTATCTTGACTCCTGCCAGATCGCACGCCAGATTCATAACAAAATTGACCGATTTACCGGTGGCGTCATCAAGGGTGCGCTGTTTGAAGAAGAAGTATTATGGAAAACGCCAATCAAGCTTGAGATTACCTTGCTAGAGCCTGATCGTATAACGGAGGCATCCAAACAAGCTCTCTTAGCAACACTTAAGGATCTTGAATCAGGCTGGCTTCCGCTGGGTGCCGGTAGTTCAAGAGGTTTAGGAGTCTTTGTAGCCAGCAAACCCGTGCAGTGGCTCACCAACCCCTTAGATCAACAACAGGGAGTCAACCAATGAACCCCATTGCAAGCACACTGCAGCAGTTTGAGTGTTTGAGACAGGAGCTGGAAACCTTGGATCTTGGCTGGCAACCTGCTGTATTGGAGCCAGTAACAGTTCATTCCATCCGTCGGTTGCTTAACGCCGACCAGGTTAAACAAGAGTTAATCAATAAATGCAACTCCAGCGGCTGGCTTCTGCAAGCCTCTCAAAAACTGCACTTACCCGCAGCTACGCAACTTATCACCGTACAAAACCCACTTGAAGGTGAAGGATGTTCTGGTGACACCAGCTGGCATCTGACGTATTTAGGACAAGAAGTTTGGCAGTGGGTCGAACATCAGGTTGAGCCCTCAACCCCTGAGCAGGCGACTCATCTGGCGGAAGCAACGTCACATCAAGCTGCTGACCCAGATTTAGGCAGCCTGCAGTATCAAAGACTCTGGAGGTTAGCGGCTTCGTCAGATCAAGCGCCCCAACTTGAAGCGGCAGTATTTACTGGATTTACTGGAGAGATGGCATGACGGACTTAATGACGCCCTATCGATTTATTCCTCTTTCCCACTACATTTTCAGGCCTGACTGGGCCAAATTGGTTAGTCATGATCACCCTTTTGCAGATGGAGTTAGCGGTGAGCTGAGCGTCTCGATTACCACCAAAACACGCCTTTGTGTGGGCGGAAAACAAGAAAAGCCCAGTGACAAGCATCCTGGCAAGGTGTTTTTTTACAGAACACCCGATAATCATCTTGCGATTCCAGGTACTAGCATTAAAGGCATGCTGCGAAATGTGATGGAAATTGCCTGCTTCGGGCATTTTCGGCAAGTTGAAGATCAGCAACTGGGGGTACGAGATATTTCTCGCGGCAAGAACTTTTACAGTGAGGCCATGAATCGTAGCCCCGTATTTACAGGGTGGCTGCGTTTTGATCAGGGACACTGGAATATCTTGCCTTGTAACTATGCGCGAATCTATCAAGGCGACCTGATCAATCACTTCAAGATTGATAAAGCTAATTGGAATCGTAATAAATTAGCGAAGGAGCGATATGGTCTGCTGAACGGTTTGCGCGATATCAGCTTTGATATCGATACCACCTACAAGTACGACTGTAAAAAACTGGCCACCAACCTTGGCAAGGGCAAAACACAGGGGTACGTGGTGGTAACTGGTCAACCAGGTCCAGCTTTTGATCAGAGCAAGCACAGTAAAAAGCGCGATTTTGTTTTTTATGAAACACAGTCGGAAAATAAACTGACTGTCAGCAATCGCGTCGTCAGTGGTTTCATGCGCATACACGAAGAAAGCGAGGAATGGAAATATTGGCGCAAGCAACTCAGTGCGCTGAAATACGGTGTACCAGTTTTTTTCCATAAGAATGCACAAGGCGAGGTCAAGTCTCTGGGCTTGTCCCGCATGTATCGCCTACCCTACGAATACAGTTTACATGATGCCATTACCCATACTCGCCCTGAGCATCTTGAGTCTGACCACCCAGACTTGCCGGGCTTGATTTTCGGGTGGCTGGATGAACAGGAAACAAGTGGCCATAACAATCTGCGTGGGCGTGTGATGCCGGGGTTATTTGAATTGACTCACGAAGCCTCAACACGCTGGGAAGAACCAACGGTGCTCAGCGGCCCCAAACCAACTTTTTATCCAGCCTATATTCATCAAACCAATGACCGTGGGCACTACAAAACACTCATGGATAAGGATGCCAAACTGGCTGGATGGAAGCGCTATCCTGCTAAAGAACATGCTGAACTGTCTAAGCTGCAGCCAAAAGTTGCTGATAACAAGAAAGTTCAGGTTCTGATGGAAACCCTACCTGAAAATTGCATCTTTCAGGGTAAGATTCGCTTCCATAACCTCAGGCTTGTTGAGTTGGGGGCGCTGCTTTGGGTCATTGATTTTGGCCAAAGAGACCTGAATCATGGCCTTGGGTTGGGGAAACCTTACGGTTTCGGTCAAATTCGCCTTGAGTGCCAGTCAACCAGACTGCAACCCAACGCCAGCCATTTGCATTCAATGAGCAATGAGTTGCTCATGCAAACTGCACGGGTTAGCTTCAAACACTATATGGATCGAGTATGGCAACAAGTCACAAACACTGAGACCTTTTGGGAAGAATCATCACAGGTAGTCAGCCTCTTGAACTCGCTTGATCCAACTTATTTCAAAGATCAGGCGCTAGAGTATTACCCTGAGCCCAAGGCGTTCATGACTGCCAAGCAAGAAGAATCTAGGCTGACTTCATTGTCGAGCAGCGGCCTCGCTGACCCAGGGCCTAAAGCAAACCTGGTTTATTCACCCATAGAGCTGAATACCGATACTCTGAGCCATATGGCACAGGAAAACTTAGCGGCGTTGACTGCCAAAAAAGAACAGCAAGCCCAGAAAGAGGTAAGGGAAGCAGAAAAAGCCAACATGTCCGATGAGGAACGCGAGCTTGCCGAACTAGAAGATTGCTACCTTCAAGCAGAAGCACAACTCACTTCCACACTGGAAAACAAGCTGGCCAAAACCTGCAATCAGCTTTATGTCACTTCCGCCAGCTGGGAAAAGGAGCTTCAGAATAAAGCTGGCCAACTAGGTAAAAAAGTATTCAATCTGGCTCAACGTGAAGGAAAGGAAAACAACAAACTTGGAAAAGCTGCCAAAAAGCTGAAGAGTTATCTTGAGTAACGCCAACCTCACCGGGGCGATATAGCGACACCGCGAACTGGTACGCGCTAATACACAATTATTGATGCTTCAGACCCCTATAAGCCCGCTGCCTTAATTGGTAACGGGCTTTTTTTTGTGGTTTTGTTCCACAAATTTGTGAACCAGTTCATCGACTCATTTTAAGACAGAATAACTACATCTTGAGTTGAACGTTGAGGAGAACACCATGGATACCCAAACACTAACACTTGCTCTTAACCTTGTAAGCAAATGCCCTGAGCTGATACAGCGACTCGGAATGCTCCCTAATATCAAAACCGCAACACTCGGTGGTAACACTTGGTGGAATGATATTGCACAGTGCAATGGTTGGCGAGTGCAGAGAAACACCTGGACAGGGCATTGCCGCATCCTGGACTCTGATGATGTACGTCAAGCCTGGGGGTCTGAGCAAGCTGTCATGGCGTTTTTCCAAAAGGTACTTAATGGCAGAAGACCTTAACTGCTCCTCGCCTGCCAATGCAATCCAAGGATGGCTAACAAACTTGTGATCCTTTCAGCGCCTGATTTTCTTCTTAAAATGAACACCATCGCAACAAGCAACGGGAGCACTAT
>NZ_JACUUA010000434.1 GCF_014859565.1 Marinospirillum sp.
CTGAAACCCTAAGTCTGAAACCCTAAGTCTGAAACCCAGACCACGGATCAACCGACCATTTCAGGAGTTGCTGATGAGTGATATGGATACAGAAATGTACGATCGTTCCGAAGTGTCAATGTTCGGGCCATCCATGCATGCGATACCCATGCCCGGCATTCGGCGCATGATTAACATGGCTGCAGGCAAGGAGGATGTGATTCACCTGTCCATCGGGCAGCCGGATTTTCCCACCCCGGAACACATCATCGAAGCACACATTGATGCCCTGCGTGCCGGGCAGACGGGTTACACCATGGATGCCGGTTTGCCGGAACTGCTGACCGCGCTGCGGGATTATTATTCCGAGCGTTACAAGGTGGATCGCCTGACGGAAGAGAACTTTTTGATCACCACCGGTGCCACCGAAGCCATGTATCTGGCGCTGTCAGCCACCGCTGCACCGGGACGCCAGTTTATCTGCACCGACCCAACCTTTCTGCTGTATGCGCCACTGATTCGTATGAACGGTGGTGAGGTGAAACTCATCCCCACCCGCGCGGAACAGGGTCACCAGATCGACCCGCAGGAAGTGATTGATGCCATGGGCATGCGTACTTTTGCCATTGTGCTCAACTCACCCAGCAACCCTACCGGCACGGTGTACCCAAGAGAAACCGTGGAAGCTATCGTGCAGGAAGCGGCCTACCGCGGCATTTATGTGTTTGCCGATGAGGTGTATGACCATTTGATTCTGGATCACATGGACTTTCCCAGCGTGATCAGCTGCACCTCGGATCTGGATCACGTGATGTCGATTTCCAGCTTTTCCAAGACTTTCAGCATGGCGGGATTACGCATCGGCTGGATCATCTCCAGTCAGGGTGCCATCCGCAAACTGCGGCGTTACCACATGTTCACCACCACCGTTGCCAACACCCCGGCACAATGGGCAGGCGTGGCAGCCTTACGCGGGGATCGATCCTGTGTGGATACCATGGTGGCTGAATACCGCCGACGGCGGGATCGGGTGGTGGAACTGGTTAATGATGCACCCTGGCTGCAAGGTTATGAACCCCAAGGCGCTTTTTACATCTTCCCATCCCTGCCCAAAGGCACCGACGGCAGCAAACTGGCTTTACAAATGCTCGACGAAACCGGGGTCTGTGTCATCCCCGGTGACGCCTTTGGTGAGGAATGCTCCAACTACATTCGAATCAGTTATTCCAATTCCATGGAACAAATTGAAGAAGCCTTCGAACGCATGATCCCCTGGTTGAAAAAACAGAAACTGGGGAAGGATTATAAATAGTCACACCCGGCCTGCGGTTTGCTTACCGCAGGCTTTGTGAACAAATAAAAGGATAAAAGCTGTTAGTGCTGGATCATGGACTGGCGTAATTCAGAGATAACTTTTTCATCCAGCCCAGTAACCTGAGCAATCTGGGCATCACTCATCATATTCAGTGCCAGCAAGTTTTTAGCAGTGTTATGTTTCTCCTGCTGCACACCCTGCTGCA
>NZ_JACUUA010000435.1 GCF_014859565.1 Marinospirillum sp.
CGCTTATATCCCCGCCCGATTGGGCGAGGGTTTACGCGGATTTTGCTAAAACAGCATCTGCCTCAAGTCTCTGTAACAGTGCTTTTGCCTGAAGAATCAGGTTAGCAGTAGCATCCATGTCGATATAGCCATTTTCGTCTTGCTGGCGGAAATCAGGTGCATCCAGAAGGGCAACAACCATTGACTCGCCACTCCCAAACTTCGGTGGTTTTTTGGTTTTGAAGCCAAAAGATTCTGAGTTTTGCGCGATTTGCTTGAACCGCTGCTGCCGTAATGCTGACCGTTGAGATGCATCCTTAACACTAATTCTGAAACGTAGCTCTTGGTTGTTAGCCAGTTGCACATGGCAAACACCATGAAAACCAAGCCAGTAGCCCAGAAACCCACCAGACTGATTGGGGACATAACCCCAGTTACCCTCTCCAAGATGCTGTTTCAAAGCCTTGTAAAAGCCTATCCATGAGTGCCAACCCCATTCGCTGATTGGTTTTGTTCGATAACTTTCGACCTGATCTTCCAGATGTTGCAGATGACTAAAATAGCTCTGGAAAACATCGCTGGACACACCCTTGCCCGCTCTCAGAACCTGCAAAAAATCCTGACGTAAAAAGGGTTGATAACCTTTACTGTGAATCGCCTCATAGCAGCTTTGGTCACCGGTTTTGAAGTAGATAGGCAGTATCTTTTCACGTCCGTATCCTCTTTTTATGACTGCGTCCAGATACCTTTCCAACTGGTTGGAGTGAGCTCCAGTATGGGTTTTATCCTCAACCAGGATCGCATATTGCTCATCCAGCTCACAGAGCACGTCAATATTGGATACTTGGCGAGTCACTACTGCACTGGAGTAATCGGGTACAGGTTTCTGATGCTTTTCAAAAAACGCCTGCACCAGCTTTCTGCCACACTGATGAAGTTGCGGGTCAACATCGGCATACTTTTTATCTGCCCAGCACAACAACCAGGCAATAAAAGCATCCTGAGAAAGCTCAGAAGTTGCGAACGAAAAAATATTGGGTTTATCTGTCATAACCTGTCTTACTCCTTGTTATAGCTGGATTGAGTCAATCTACAGCCATTCGATAATGATCTGACCACCACCAAAACGTACCACCCCCTCTTTTCTGGGTGCTTTGTTGCATTGCCCACGGTACTCAATGAGCTGGTCGAGCAGTTCGATCAGGTGAAGTTTAAAACCAGAGTCTGTCACCTGATCAAATAGATCGTCGGCAAGTGTCCAGGATGTACCACTCAAGCGATCCTCTTGCTCTTCAGCATGAAAGAGCACTTCTCCAGTTGTATTCACTATGGCTGGATACTGCTTCGCAAGCATACTCAGGCGTGCACCTTCATGGTTTTCATCAAAAATTGTCATCTCCTGTCCTTTTTATACTGAAGTTTTTTCAGGTTACACTCTTTCTGTGTTAATGGCCATTGACAACCAGCGACTGCTTTGCTCATGATCATCTGCCTTATGTTTAAAAAATAAGGCCAG
>NZ_JACUUA010000436.1 GCF_014859565.1 Marinospirillum sp.
TCAGAGTAACAGGCAAGGCTGGGCATTAGGTCAGCTTCGATTTAAACTCTACGAAACCATCGCAAGGAGCAACCATGGCTTTTCGTTTTCGTAACACCATCCGCATTGCCCCCGGTATCCGCCTGAACCTGGGCAAAACTGGCATCAGCCTCTCCGCAGGGGTGAGGGGTGCAACGGTCACTGCTGGCAAACGTGGGGTGCATGGTAATGTTGGCCTGCCAGGCACCGGTCTGTCTTATCGCACTCGGCTGGATAAAAGCCCCGCACACCGCCGCCGTGTAGAGCAGCAAGAAAAGCGCCAGTACCGTCAGGATCGCCAGCAGCAGCTTCAGCAGAATAATCCGGATCTGGGGCAGGTCACTCTATCGCTGGATGATAAAGGCCAGCTGTTGATGGTCGATGCGTCGGGTCAACCCCTGGAAACCGCCCTGCGTCGTCGCCTGCAAAAAGACTTTGAAGCGGATATCCGCGAATGGCTGGAAGTACGGATGGAAGCCATCAACGGCGATATAGATCTGTTACTGAATCCCCATCTGGATACCCTGTCACCCGACAGCTCACCCCCTGAATATCAAATCCGTCCCTTCACCGAGCTGCAACCGGCAAAACCCCAGTTACAGCAACCTGCGCCTCAGCCGGTTAAACCAGAGCCACCGCGTATTGGCTGGCTGGATCGTTTGATTCCCGGTCGCAAACAACGCCTGATGGATGCCTGGCAAGATGCACAAACCAATTGGAGCGTCTGCCTGCAGCGCTGGGAAGAAGACAAACAGCGGTTGGACGAGCAGCAGGCACACACCATCCTGCAGTATGAAAAAGAGCTGGCCGAATGGCGGCAACGTAAAGAAATCCACAACAGCCAGCAGCGTGAAGAAGACAGCAGCTTCTCACAACGCCTGTTGACTGATTCTGAGTTGATGGCCGAAGTGCTGCAAGCAGAGCTGGAAGCACTGGACTGGCCGCGTGAAACCCTGATTGATTTTGATCTGGATGAAGCAGGGCAACGGCTGCAACTGGACGTGGATCTGCCGGAAATTGAAGACTTCCCCCAGCAGGAAGCCCGACTGGGAGCCAGAGAATTGCGCCTGGTACTCAAACAAAAAAGCCAGACCCAACTGCGCCACGAATACGCCCGTCATGTGCATGGCGTGCTGCTGCGGGTTATCGGGACTGCTTTTGCCACATTACCCAGCATCCAGCAGCTGATCATCTCCGGCTACAGCCAACGCCTGAACCCGGCCACCGGCCATGTTGAAGACGAATACCTGATATCAGCCAAAGTAGAGCGCACAGCCTTTGAACAGATCAACTTCAACAACCTGGAAGAGGTCGATCCGATTATGGCAATGGAGCGCTTTGAGCTTGCCAGGGAGATGAGCAAGAGTTACCTGTTCACCAGCATCAAGCCCTTTGACCCTGCATCACCGCAGGGCTAAACTCGCCCGATCTTTTATTCCAAGGGAGCGCCTTGAATGCGCTGCTTTGTAACCATTT
>NZ_JACUUA010000012.1 GCF_014859565.1 Marinospirillum sp.
AGGAAGATGAAAACGATCATATTGAAGAGTTTGGTGTGCTGGTACTGCGCCCCGGCTCTTGTAATGTGTTGGATATCGAAGTGGAAACCCATAGCCTGGATGATGCTGAGGATTAATTGAAAGATTAGCCGACCGCCAGTTTAGCCGCTTGCTTCCACATAAAGCTGGGCATTTTTTGCTTCAGCTTCCAGGTTAGATTCATTGGCTGGCTGCCGGTATGGCTGACATATTCAACCTCACCAAAATGAACAAAACCCATAGTACGTCCGTACTCATCTTTGCTCTGTTCACGGACAAACAGAAACAAACGCTTGCCTAACGACTGGTGATGAATATAGTCGAGCCCTCGCCCACGATCAGGTCGAGCACTGTTTTGTGACTGCCAATGAAATAAAGACTCACTGATTGCATAGTCGTGATACATGGTAGTTGGAGAAAACTGTTTTTCATTCTTGTTTAGAGTGACAAACAGCAGCTCCAGATTCTGATCCTTTAACACCAACACCCCTTCTCTTGCTGGCGCCTGCCTTTCAAAACTTGTGGCTGCAAAACCAACCAGTATCTGCTCACGTGCATAACGTGCATGGAGTTGGAGTGGATTATTGGATAGACCAATAATAGGCTGCTGCTCCGTATGGATACGGTTCATCAACAATCGCAGCAGATCCTTCAGCTCACTTTTTAGCCTTGTGTCATTCAAAGCTCTCAAACTTGCAGCAAGAGAATCAAAACCCACTGCTTTACCGGGCTTTTGCCAAAAATCATAGTGGCACATCAGTGCCATGCCCTGATCCATTTGCTCTGTCAGCTCAAAGTTATTCTGGCAAAGGCGCTCCAGAAAACAAAAATAATCATAACTATCACTGGTTAGCAGCCGAGTCCGTATGGCACGCTCATAAATCTGTTCAAGATTAAGCGCTGATCCAAGAGTACCAATTGGCGGCTCTTTCACTTGATCCTTGGCTTTTGCTACAAGGCTTGACCAACTACCCCGTTTATAAAGCTCTTCCAGCTGAATGTGTGGATGTATTTTAAGGAAGTTGCCCAGCGTTAATGGCAGGGTCGACTGATGGTTAAACTGGCGGATCAAACCAAGCAGTCGGCTCAAGGTTAAACTGGCCTGGCGGATGTTATCTAGCACCATTTCCTGTGTGCGTTTGGACAGCTCTATCCGACAACCCAGAGGCGCATGAGGAAAACCTTGCTTGATTTCGTCACTGATCGCACGGTTTGTTTTCCCGATTAGGGCACGAAATTTGTGAGAAAAATCGTACTCAGGACGTGAATTGCCAACAAAATCCAAGACTGTACAGCAGTCTTTCCCATCTGATAAACGCAGACCACGTCCAAGTTGTTGCAGAAAAATAGTCAGACTCTCTGTTGGCCGTAGAAAAAGTAGTGTGTCGACCTCGGGGATATCAACACCTTCGTTAAAAATATCCACGACAAAAAGTACTTTGATTTCACCTGATCGTAGCGCTTGTTGTTTCTGGTGACGCTCAGCGGAATTGTCACTGGTCAACAGATCACAGGGTATACCTTTAAGTATGAATTGCTGACACATATACCGAGCATGTTCACGACTCACACAAAAAGCCAGTGCTCTCATGCGATTCATATCCGTCACAATTTCTTGCAGGCTCTGCAGAACTTTATCAACCCGCTGCTGATTGTGAGTGTACAGGTTAGTCAGTTGCGCTATGTCGTAACGTCCACGACTCCAGCTGATTTGACGAAGATCTGTGTCATCATCAATACCAAAATACTGGAAAGGACTGAGATGTCTGCGGTTGATGGCTTCCGGCAAACGAATTTCTGCTGCAATCACACCACCAAAGTCAGCCAAAATATCAGAACCATCATGCCGTTCTGGTGTTGCTGTTAAGCCAAGCAGTACTTGGGGAGTAAAAAAATCTAGAAGTCCACGGTAGCTACTCGCAGCGATGTGATGTACCTCATCAATGACTATGTAGTCATAGTAGCTTGGCTCTAACCGCAAGCTGGATAACTGGTTATTCAAAGTCTGGATGGAGGCAAATAGCTGGCGGTAATGCTCTGGGCGGTTTCCACCAACCCAGAGCTCGCCAAAGGTGCTGTTTTTGAGTACGCCACGGAAAGCAGCTCGCGCTTGCTTGAGAATTTCTTCACGATGGGCAATAAATAAAAAATGAGCCGTAGGGTTTTCTTTGATGAATCGAGCAAAATCAAAAGCAGAAATCAAGGTTTTCCCAGTGCCTGTCGCTGCCACAACCAAATTTTTATAGCGCTGATGCAGTGATCGCTCGACAGCTAATTGCTCCAATATTTCTTGCTGGTGTGGAAATGGCTGCAGGTCAAAAAAATGCTGCTCGGTTGCGCCAAATCCGCCGCGAGCCTGGCTCAATGCCTGTTTAAGTTTATCCGTGCTAGCTGCTTTGCCATCAAACAACTCAAACTCACTCGAAGCCCAATAGGTTTCAAAGGTACTGAGTGATTTATCAATAATATGAGGGATTTCCTGAGAGGTGATTTTCAGGTTCCATTCCAGCCCACTGGTTAGTGCTGAGTGTGATAGGTTAGATGAGCCAATGTAACCCGTGTGGAAGCCTGTATTGCGAAGAAAAAGGTAGCTTTTGGCGTGCAAGCGTTCTCGTTGGGTGTTGTAACTCAGCTTGACTTCTGTGTTGGGCAAGGAGGCCAGGAACTCGACTGCTTTGGCATCTGTCGCTCCCATGTAAGAGGTTGTAATGACTTTGAGTTCACGTCCACTATGAGTAAATGCCTCCAGCTCTTTTCGAAAGATTCGAATACCCGCCCACTTAATAAAAGAAATTAGCCAATAAATTGTATCAGCGGACATAATTTCACGCTTGAGCTCACTTTCCAGCGACAGTCCTGCATTACTACCACAGAACAATTCACTTTGTGTTAGCCCTGTCAGCGGAAATATGTCATCGACATATTTCTTTAGATCTGCTGCTATCGGATTATCAAGCTCATAGAGAGCAGTGAGAATTCTCCCTTGACAATCAATCAGATTATCGCCAAAAAAATCATCATCCTGTAGCTGATTTTTAAGCCACATAAGTAGTTGATTTGATAACTCGATCTGATTTTTTAGCTGATCATCATCCTGCGGGATGGAGTTAATTGCGTATTTGAGGATTTGAGTTAAAAAGCGTGAAAGCCAGATCGAGGCCTCGCCTGTCTCCAGCTGACGCTCGCCAACAAAGAACTTATCGTGGTTTAAATGCTTCGAAACCAGCTGAGTAATCAGCTGCTCATAGATCCCTAAAGACTGCATTAGTAGATTCCTTTTTAACCCAGCGGCTCATGCCTAGGCCAAAAATCAAGCTGGGGCCGAGCATCAGGATGCCGTAGATCACCGGGGGTACAGACATCTGGGCATTACCCAGCACCATCAGGGTGACCACCAGCGCAGTGCCACCATTTTGCACACCCACTTCCAGACCAATGGTGATACGTCGGGCAGCATCCTGTCGCCAGAGTTTTGCCCAGTACCAACCGGCAATTAATGCCAGGGTATTCATCAGCAACACCGCGGGGGCTGTGGCCGCCAGAAAAGCAGGCATACGCTCCCAGTGTTTACTGCTGATGGCAACAATCACCAGCAACAGAAAAGCAAAAGACAGGGGTTTCATGGCGCGGGTGGCACGCTGCGCAAAACCCGGCCAGTTGGATGCTGTTAGCATCCCCAGCAGGATAGGCAGCAGTGAAACCAGGATCAGTTGTGCCCAGGTGCGTAATAAAGGCAGTTCAATCGCCAGGCTTTCTTTCAGCCAGTAATTAATAGCCAGTGCCGACAACAGCGGTAAGGTAAAGGGGATAATCAGGCTGGTAATGGCCGTCAGGGTGACGGATAAAGCCACATCACCACGACTGAGAAAAGTCATCAGGTTAGAGGTGGCACCACTGGGTGCAAAGCTGAGTATCATTAACCCAACTGCAAAGATGGGTTGTAAATCGAAAAGATAGATGACCAGTAGAGCCATCAAAGGTGGCAGGATAAACTGTCCGGTGAGTCCTGCCAATACTGCAAGGGGTGCTTGGCGCACCCGCATAAAATCACTCACAGAAAGCGTCATGCCCATTCCGAGCATAATCAGGAACAGGGCAGCGGGTAGAAAAAAACTCAGCAGCCAATCTTGTCCCATGTTTCAGCCTCAGTGCTGGTTTTCGTTATCAAAGTCGTCCACTTCATCCAGAACCTGGGATAAAAGTGGTGCCTGATCATCCAGGTCAAAGACCATAAAAGACAGCTCAATTTCAACAAATGCATCAAACAGCGCGCGATCAATGTCATCCGGCCAGAGTGCTTCATCTTCTTCCCAGGAGAACAGCTCGTTTTCCAGCAGATCCAGATACCGCTCTTCAATCAGGTCATCCAGTGCTTCTTCGTCCTCCAGCTCAGAAATCAGGTAGGTGGTGGCCTCCTGATTGACTTCTTCAAGGCTGACCTGCTCTCCTGCACTGTCTTCCAGGCTGTTGATCCAGTCAACAAAAGGCTGTCTTAATCGGACACTGATGGCAGAACGGTTGAGCATTTTCATGGTGAATCTCCGGCGGATGGCTGGTGGGCATTATGCTCACTTCCCGGCAGGAAACCAAGGGATAAACCCTTGATTTCCTGCCGGTGTGGATCAGTTATTAGTGTGCAGCGCCTCATTCAGCTCAATCGCTGAACGGTTGGCTAAACACTCAACACGACCTGTCTGGGAGTTGCGACGAAACATCAGGTCATCCTGACCAGCCAGAGCACGGGCAGCCACGGTACTGACCACCTGCCCCTGATCATCCAGCAGGGTGATTTTGCTGCCGGAGGTGACATACAGGCCAGATTCCACTGTGCAACGATCACCCAGCGGGATACCAATACCAGCATTGGCACCAATCAGGCACTTGTCACCCACGGAGATGGTGATGTTGCCACCACCAGACAAAGTACCCATGGTTGAGCAGCCGCCACCCAGATCGGAACCGGCACCCACAAATACACCAGCACTGATGCGACCCTCAATCATGTTGGGGCCTTCTGTACCGGCATTAAAGTTGACAAAACCTTCATGCATGATGGTAGTGCCTTCACCCAGATAAGCACCCAGGCGTACCCGCGCAGTATCAGCAATACGCACACCGGTGGGCACCACAAAGTCACACATACGCGGGAATTTATCCACACTGTCAATGGTAAGAATCTTGCCTTCCATCCGCGCATGCAGCTGGCGCTGGGGCAGCTCATCCAGATCTATGGCGCCGTCACTGGTCCAGGCCACATTTTTCAGCAGGCCAAAAGCACCGGTCAGGTTAACACCATGGGGTTTGATCAGGCGGTGAGACAAAAGATGCAGCTTGAGGTAAACCTCCGGCACACTGGCCGGATCAGCATCGGTAGCCAGCAGAGTCACCACCAGCGGGCGATGACTGCGTTTCATTTGTTCAGCAATCACTGCCAGGTCATGGTGACCAGCGGCATCCAGTGCTTCAGACAAGGCGCTGAGGCGTTCAACATTGATGGTATGAGCCTGATTACCACCTTCATAACCGGAGGCATCAATTAATGCCTGTGCCAGGGTTGCATCAGGTTTTAATGACGGACGCGGATAATAAACTTCCAGCCATTCACCCTTGCTGTTATGGGTGCCAACACCAAAACCGCAGGCAAAAAATTCGGGAGTACTCATAGCTCTTTCCTCAAAGTTTAAATTCAGTTCAATTTTGTCTGCCATTCAGCGCGGCTTGCCACTCGACCGAATCAAATCCGACCAGCAGCTGATGACCGGTATCCAGTACCGGACGTTTGATCAGGCTTGGATTGGCCTGCATCAGTTGAATGGCAGAGGTGGCATTGATCGCTTCACGATCAGATTCCGGCAGTTTGCGCCAAGTGATACCGCGACGGTTGACCAGTACTTCCCAACCCAGTTGATCAACCCACTGCTGCAGGATGGCAGTATCAATACCGGCTTTTTTGTAATCATGAAAGTGGCAGTCCAGTTGCTGCTGTTGCAGCCACTGACGCGCTTTTTTCATGGTATCGCAGTTGGGAATTCCGTATAGAGTCAGCATTTTAACCTTTTTCTCAACATCCTGCTTCAATAAACCGACGCAGTCGCTGCGCCCCTTCAATACACTCGTCCAGTTCAGCCACCAGCGCCATACGGATACGGCCAACCGCCGGGTTACGACCCTCCACCTCACGCGACAGATAACGCCCCGGCAACACACCCAGATTCTGGGTTTCCAGTAGGCGGCGGGTGAACAACTCATCATCAATTGGAGTCACCGGCCAGAGATAAAAACCAGCATCTGGGCGCTGTATATCCATCACCGGTTGCAGTATTTCCAGTACCGCATTGAACTTGGCGCGATAAATTTCACGGTTGGCTTTTACATGGGCTTCATCCTGCCAGGCAACCTGTGAAGCCACCTGATGATGCGGTGGCATAGCACAACCATGGTAGGTGCGATAACGTAAAAAAGCCTGAATCAGTTGTTCATCACCGGCAACAAAACCTGAACGCAATCCCGGCAGATTGGAACGTTTGGACAAGGAGTGGAACACCAGGCAACGGCTGAAATCCAGCCGTCCACTTTCAGCACAGGCTTGCAGCAGACCGGGCGGTGGATTGTTTTCATCAAAATAGATTTCTGAATAACACTCATCGGCACAGATGACAAAATCGTACTCATCTGCCAGCGCCAGCAGTTTTTTCTGCTGCTCCAGTGATAACAGCGCCCCGGTGGGATTACCCGGAGAGCAGATAAACACCAGCTGGGTGTCACGCCAGACCTCAGCAGGTACCTGGGCAAAGTCCGGCTGGAAGCCATTTTCAGCCGTGCAGCTTAAATAATGCGGTTGACCACCCGCGAGTAAAGCCGCACCTTCATAAATCTGATAAAAGGGGTTGGGCATCAGCACTTTTGCTGGGCGTGAGGCATCCACCAGCGTTTGTACTATGGCAAACAGGGCTTCACGAGTGCCATTCACTGGCAACACCTGCGTCTCGGCATTCATGGCCGCTGCAGGTAACTTAAAGCGCCATTCACACCAGTCGACAATGGCCTGACGCAAGGACAAATCACCCTTGGTGACGGGGTATTTACTAACTCCCTTTAGCGCACCACTGAGTGCATCCAGTACCACTTGTGGCGCTTCATGCTGGGGCTCACCAATAGTAAAAGCAATGCGCTTAAGGTCTGCCGGTGGGGTAACGCCTGCAGTTAATACCGCAAGCTTTTCAAAGGGATAGGGATGAAGCTGTTTCAGATAGGGATTCATTCAGTGCACTGCTCCTGTAAAAGCGCTTGTCAGTCTTTAATCCAATAATTTAACGGCTCCGACCCACGGCATAGGCGGGATAACCCGGCTCTCTGGCTTGTTTGTCCAGCTCTTCACATAAACGCGCCTGCAATTGCAGACACAGCTCAGGGTCTGACAGCGGGCTACCATCTTGATGGGTGATAAAAAACACGTCCTCCACCCGTTCACCGAGGGTGGCAATTTTGGCATTCTGCAACCACAGATCAAATTCCACAAAAATTCGTCCAATCCGTGCCAGTAGGCCAGGGCGATCCGGTGTAATCACTTCAATTAGTGTGCGCAGGTTGCTTGGATCATTGCTGATATAAACCTGGGTTGGCATGGTGAAGTGTTTTAATTGTCGTGGTGTATGGTGTTGCACCAGTGCCGGGAAGTTTTCCGGATTATGCAGAGCGCTGATCAGTTCCTGACGGATTTCTTCCAGCCGCTCAGCAGCCCTGGGCACCTGTCCATCCTGCTCCAGCACAATCAGGGTGTTCAGGGTGTAACCGTTACGGCTGGTGGAGATACGAGCATCATGGATGGACAAACCCAGCCGATCCATAATTGCAGCGGTTGCGGCAAAACCAAAAGCGGCATCACGGGTATGAATAAACACCTTGGTGCCCCCTTCTTTCATGTCATCCGTTGGGGCAGCCACCAGCACCAGTGGTTCACTGCTTTTGCTATGTTGCAGAATACCCTTAGTATGCCAAGCCACTTCACTGGGTGCATCCTGCAAGAAATAATCATCATCCAGGGTTGTCCAGAGTTCCAACACCTTCTGCTGATCAACACCCATGGCACGCAGTATCGCCAGTGCCTGTTGCTGGGTTTCTTCAACCCATTCCGCTGGATCAATCGGGTTTTCCAGACCCCGTCGGAAGGCGCGGGTGGTTTCTGTGTACAGCTGATTCAGCAGAGCCGCGCGCCAGCCGTTCCACAAGGTGGGATTGGTGGCATTAATATCTGCAACCGTCAGCACATGCAGGTAATCCAGATGCACTTGATCACCGACTGTTTCTGCAAAGTGGCGAATCACATCTGGATCGGATATATCCTGTTTTTGAGCAGTCATGGACATCAATAGGTGGTTTTCCACCAGCCAGCAGACCAGATGAGTATCCCGTTTTGATAACTGGTGGCGCTCGCAGAACAGCCGCGCATCTTCAGCACCCAATTCGGAATGATCACCACCCCGCCCCTTACCCAGATCATGATACAAACCCGCCAGCCAGAGGATTTCCAGCTTGGGTAACTGATGAATGATGCTGGCCGCCAGCGGGAAGTTTTTCTCTTTTCCGGGTTCACGAAAACTTTGCTGAAAACGCAGTAACCGCAGGGTATGGGCATCCACGGTGTAAACATGAAATAGATCATGCTGGGTCAGGCCCACAGCATGTCCAAACTCCGGCAGATAACGTCCCAACATGCCGTAACGGCTCATGCGAGTCAGTTGCAAGGGTACATCACCCGCAGCGCGTAATAATTCCATAAACAGGCTGCTGGCACGTAAATCACGGCGGAAAGCTTCATCGATCAGATGACGGTGATCGCGCAGCGCACGAATGGTGATGGCGCGCACCCCTTCAATTTCTGGGTGTTGTGCCATCAGCAAAAAAATTTCAATCAGGGCAAAAGGGTGACGCTCAAACACTTCATTCCCCACCTCATCACCCAGATGTTCAATCAACCCGTTACGGATCTGGAAACGCCGGTTGATCGGGGTGATCTTCTGTTCTTCATCTTTTTTCAGCAGCACTTCTTCAAAATGCTGCAGTAAAACGTCATTCAGTTCGGTCAGGGTGGTGACCACGCGGAAATACCGCTTCATGAATTGCTCAACGGCTAGACGTTTTTCTGTATCCAGATAACCAAACAACACCGCCAGCTGACGCTGGTAATCAAACAACAGGCGATCTTCTGCTCGCCCGGAAATCATGTGCAGGGCATAACGCACTTGCCACAGAAAACACTGTCCCTGCTCCAGAATACGCATTTCAGTTTCAGTGAGGAAACCTTCCGCCAGCAGATCCTGCACGGTGGTGGCATTAAAGTGGCGCTTGGCGACCCAGCCAACCATCTGAATGTCACGCAGACCGCCGGGAGAGCTTTTGATGTTGGGTTCCAGACTGTATTCACTGTTGTTGAATTTGTAGTGGCGGGTGATCTGTTCCTGCCATTTGGCTTCAAAAAATTTTGCTGAAGTCCACATACATTCGGTGCTGAGACGCTGCACCATTTCAGTTCTCAGGGCATCGTTGCCGACCAGCGTGCGATTTTCCAGCAGGTTGGTGGCAACGGTGATATCAGCGCGTGCTTCACGCTCACAATCGGCCAGTGAGCGCACACTGTGCCCCACATCCAGCTTGATATCCCACAACAGGGTAATAAAATCCGACAACAACTGGCGATAACGGGTGTCATCGTCATCTTTCAGCAGAATCAGCAGATCAATATCCGATTTGGGATGTAACTCTCCGCGGCCATAACCACCCACCGCCAGCAAGGCAATACGCTCATCCGGCCAGTCAAAACGCTGCCAGATACAACTCATCAGCTGATCCATCGCCCAGGCACGACCGTAAATCAGATCCCTGATATCCGCACCATCATAAAAGGCCTGATCCAGGCGCTGGTTGATCAAGGCCAGCGCCTGCTTAAGCAGTGGAATGACAGGAAGGGTCGAGTCTTTGAGCTGAGACTTCAGCTTGGCAAAGTGATACAGGGATAAATCGGGTCTGAACTGGTAGTTAACACTCATCACCCTGCCTCACTGACTCTTGTCTGGATATTCAATGTTTAGGATATTAAAAGGGTTCTTCGCTGCGTCGGGTCAACACTTCCACCCCGGTTTCGGTCACCAGCAGGGTATGCTCCCACTGCGCCGACAGACTGTGATCCTTGGTAACCACTGTCCAGCCATCTTTCAGCAAACGACAGTGGCGTTTGCCTGCATTAATCATCGGTTCAATGGTAAAACACATGCCCGGTGCCAGCACCAGGTCACTGCGCGGGGTGTAACCATCATAATGCAGAATCTGGGGATCTTCGTGGAACACCTGGCCAATACCATGACCACAATACTCCTGTACCACTGAGAAACGCTCCTTGTCGGCCATTTTCTGGATCAGCTGGCCGATTTCAGAAATGCGTGCACCTGGCTTCACCAGGGCAATGGCAGCATAGAGTGCATCGCGAGTGAACTCGGTCAGACGCCGCGCCAGAATGGAGGGTTCACCGACATAAAACATCTTGCTGGTATCACCATGATAACCATCCTTGATCACGGTAATGTCGATATTGACCACATCACCCTTTTTAAGAATCTTGTTTTCATCCGGAATGCCGTGACAGATTACATGGTTGACCGAGGTACAGATGGATTTCGGGAAACCGTGGTAATTCAGGGGAGCGGGAATGGCATCCTGCTCTTCGGTAATATAACGATGGCAGATGTCATTCAGCGCCCCGGTGGTAATACCAGGCTGAACATGAGGTGCGATCATCTCCAGCACTTCCGCAGCCAGACGACCGGCCACACGCATTTTTGCTATTTCTTCAGGTGTCTTGATACGGACATTCATTCAGGAAAACTCTTGCGTAAAAAAATCACCCGGAAGAAACCCGGGCTTTATGTCAGAGCCGAACTATGCTATAAAGTGCGCGCTCAAAATCAACCACGAAGGATACGGCAAGGGCAAGCCAATGGCAAACCCACGAACGTCTCCAAAACGGTTGGATTCTGAGCCAATAAACCGCACAAAAACTGTGCATTATAACGTCACACATATACCGACACATGCATCTGGGTGCCTGTCAGTTTTACTGAGAGGTTGATGTCTGGGGTATATGGAGGCCTAACCCGTACTATCGGAGTATTTTTTCATGGCACAAGTATCCATGCGTGACCTGCTGCTGGCTGGCGCACACTTTGGTCACCAGACCCGTTACTGGAACCCGAAAATGGGTAAGTACATTTTCGGCGCTCGTAACAAGATTCACATCATCAACCTGGAAAAAACCGTTCCTGCACTGAACGAAGCCATCAGCTTTGTTGAGAAGCTGGCCGGTGGCAAAAACAAAATTCTGTTTGTTGGCACCAAGCGCGCTGCTGCCAAGGTGATCCGCGAAGAAGCAGACAAAGTGGGCATGCCTTACGTCAACCACCGCTGGTTAGGCGGTATGCTGACCAACTACAAAACCATCCGTCAGTCTATCCGTCGCCTGCGTGATCTGGAAACCCAGCAGCAGGACGGTACTTTTGACAAGCTGACCAAAAAAGAAGTGCTGATGAACCAGCGCGAGATGGAGAAACTGGAACGCTCCATCGGCGGCATCAAGAACATGGGCGGCCTGCCTGATGCCCTGTTTGTGGTTGACGTTGACCACGAGCGCCTGGCCATCAACGAAGCCAACAAGCTGGGTATCCCGGTCATTGGTATTGTTGATACCAACTCTAACCCAGACGGTGTTGACTTTGTTATCCCCGGTAACGATGATGCCATCCGCGCTGTTCAGCTGTATGTTCGCTCCATTGCCGCTGCTTGTGGCAAAGCACGCGAAGAAGCGGGTGAGGAACTGGTTGAAGTTGCAGAAGACTCTGCCGAGTAATCACAGTGTCACCGGCCTGAACCAGTATTCAGGCCGGTTTCTCTATTTCCCGGTTGCTGCCTCCTGATTCGACTGCACCACCTTTGGTTATCCACGTGTGGTTATCCGTGTGAGCAGCAACCCTCTAAATATCTTCTAATCAAGGGGTTTAAGTCATGGCAGTAATTAGCGCCTCCCAGGTAAAAGAACTTCGTGAGCGTACCGGTCTGGCAATGATGGAGTGCAAAAAAGCACTGCAGGAAGCCGACGGTGACATCGAGCTGGCAATTGAAAATCTGCGTAAATCTTCCGGTCTGAAAGCCGCTAAAAAAGCAGGTCGTATTGCTGCTGAAGGCGCTATCGCTACTCGTGTTGCAGCAGATGGCAGCTACGGTGTGATGATCGAAATCAACTCCGAAACCGACTTTGTTGCCCGCGATGATAACTTCCTGAACTTTGTTAATCAGGTTGCTGAAAAACTGCTGGCTACCCGCGAGACCAACGTTGCAACCCTGACTGCCGGTGAGCTGGAATCTGCCCGTGAAGCACTGGTACAGAAAATCGGTGAAAACATCACTGTACGTCGCGCCACTGTTGTTGAAGGCGCCTTGGTTGGTGAGTATGTTCACGGTGGCCGCATTGGTGTACTGACTGTACTGAATGGCGGCACTGCCGAAGCAGCCAAAGACGTTGCTATGCACGTTGCTGCAGTTAATCCGCGCGTTTGCAAGCCAGAAGACATGCCGCAGGAAGTGCTGGACAAGGAAAAAGAAATTATCCTGGCTCAGCCTGACATGGCTGGCAAACCGGCTGAAATCGCTGAAAAAATGGTCGGTGGCCGTATCAAGAAATTCCTGGCTGAAAACAGCCTGAGTGAACAGCCCTTCATCAAAAACCCTGACCAAACTGTTGCTGCTTTTGTTAAAGCTGCCGGTGGTGAACTGGTCAGCTTCCAGCGTTTTGAAGTGGGTGAAGGCATCGAAAAAGAAGAAGTGGATTTTGCTGCTGAAGTCGCCGCTCAGGCTGCTGCTGGTCGCTGAGATCTGCCTTGTCTGCTGACTGATCAGTAAGCAGGAAGCACCTCCAGAAACGTGCTGGGTTAACCCAGCACGTTTTTGTGCAACTGAATACCAGAAAAAAACCTCACCAACACCAGGAGACTTGCCGCTATGGCTAATACCGATCGTAACGCAAAATACAAACGGATCCTGCTCAAACTCAGTGGCGAAGCCCTGATGGGCGATCAGGATTTTGGCATCGATGCCAAGGTACTGGATCGCATGGCGCTGGAAATTGGTCAACTGGTGGGTATTGGTGTACAGGTTGGCATAGTGATTGGTGGCGGCAATCTGTTTCGTGGCGCGGCATTAAGTGCAGCCGGCATGGAACGTGTCACCGGTGATCACATGGGCATGCTGGCAACAGTGATGAACGCCCTAGCCATGCGCGATGCACTGGAGCGCAGCAACATCCGCACCCGCGTAATGTCGGCCATCCCGATGAGCGGTGTCGTTGAACATTATGACCGCCGTACTGGCATCCGTTACCTTACTTCCGGTGATGTGGTGATCTTTGCAGCCGGAACCGGCAACCCATTTTTCACCACCGATTCTGCAGCCTGCTTGCGCGGCATAGAAATTGATGCCGATGTAGTAATCAAAGCCACCAAGGTGGATGGTGTTTACAATAAAGACCCGGTTAAGCACCCGGATGCGGTAAAATACGACCGACTGACCTACGACGAAGCTCTGGATCAAAAGCTGGAAGTGATGGATCTGACCGCCATCTGTCTGGTACGCGACCAGTCTATGCCAGTTCGGGTATTTAACATGAACAAACCCGGTGCCCTGCTGAACCTGGTGGTTGGTGGACAGGAAGGCACACTCATTGATATGGGTCAGGATTGATATGAGTCAGGATTGATCAAAAACACTGACCCAAACAACTTTTTGCAAGAGGCAAACACAGTGATCAACGAAATCATTAAAGATGCGCAAGAGCGCATGGACAAGAGTCTTGAATCCCTGCAAGGTGCTTTTAACAAAATTCGCACCGGTCGCGCTCACCCCAGCATCCTGGATTCGGTTCGTGTCGATTATTACGGCAGCGAAGTGCCCATCAGCCAAGTGGCCAACGTCAACGTTGAAGACAATCGCACACTGGTGGTGATTCCCTGGGAAAAAAACATGGTGCCTGCGGTTGAAAAGGCCATCATGAAATCGGATTTGGGTCTGAATCCCAACACTGCTGGCAGCAACATTCGTGTACCCATGCCCGCTCTGACGGAAGAAACCCGCAAGGGTTACATCAAACAGGCTCGTGCAGAAGCAGAACATGGCCGAGTAGCGGTACGCAACATTCGTCGTGATGCCAACAACCAGTTGAAAGCACTGCTCAAAGATAAAGAAATCAGTGAAGACGAAGATCGTCGTGCTCAGGATGAAATCCAGAAGCGGACCGACCAGCATATTGCCGAGGTCGATCGCTTGCTGACTGGAAAAGAAGAAGACCTGATGCAGATCTGATGCAAAAAGGCCTACAGACTGCATGAAATCATCAGCGGAAAAATACCCGGTTCTGGAGCTGTTGCCCCGCCATGTTGCCATCATCATGGATGGCAACAATCGCTGGGCAAAGGCTCGCAAACTGCCGGGTATTGCAGGTCATAAGGCCGGAGTGGATGCCGTTCGTGCGGTCATGGAGATCGCGCTGCGCCTGGAGATTCCTGTGCTGACACTCTTTGCTTTTTCCAGCGAAAACTGGAAAAGGCCGGCAGAAGAAGTCAGTGGTCTGATGGAGTTATTCAAATGGGCGCTAAAACGCGAAACCCGTCGTCTGAATAAATACGGTGTACGCTTGCAGATTATTGGTGACCGCAGTAGCTTCACCCCTGAACTGCAAAAACTGATGACCAAGGCGGAAGAGCAGACTGCTGCCAACAGCAAACTAACACTGGTGATTGCTGCCAACTACGGTGGTCGTTGGGATATCACCCAGGCCGCAGCAAAACTGGCCGAGCAGTTGGCCGTCGGTGAGATTACCCGTGAACAGTTGACCGAAGAAGCGCTGCAGCAGCATCTCAGCCTGAATGGTCTGCCCGATCCCGATCTTTGCATTCGTACCAGCGGTGAACAGCGCATCAGTAACTTTCTACTGTGGCAGCTGGCCTATGCCGAACTGGTGTTCGTTGAGGACTTCTGGCCGGACTTTCGCCAGGATGCCTTTTATGACACCCTGAAAATCTTTGCCGGTCGCCAGCGACGTTTTGGCGGGCGTGAAGAACACAATAACAACAGCTGACCGGGAACACCCAGCCATGCTCAAACAAAGAATCATCACTGCCCTGATCCTGGCACCACTCGCCTTGTGGGGGCTTTTTGGCCTGGATTCCACCGCCTTTGCTGTATTCACTGGCCTGGTGATTGCTATTGCCGCCTGGGAGTGGGCTCGACTGTCCGGTTTACAACTCACTGGACAAGTGGTGTTTCCAGCCATCATCCTGCTGGCATTGTTCGGAGCTTATGGCCAACCTCATTTATTACATCAGGCACTCTGGCTTGGAGCAGTTTGGTGGTTGCTGGCGCTGTTTTTTGTTATTACCTACCCACGCACCGCTCATCTCTGGCGTTGTACGTCCCGCCGCGTGTTTATGGGTGTTTTTGTATTAATTCCAGCCTGGGCTGGTTTTGTGCTACTGCGCGAAACCGGCTGGTTCTGGCTGTTATATGTGTTGCTGATTGCCTGGGTGGCTGATGTTTTTGCCTACTTTGCCGGTCGTGCATTCGGTAAACACAAGCTGGCACCGGCGGTCAGCCCCGGCAAATCATGGGAAGGTGTACTTGGTGGCATGTTCGGTACAGCACTGCTTAGCATGGCGGCCAGCCTGTGGCTGAGTTTCAGCCTGATGCAGTTTGTTACCCTGTTGATTCTGACCTTGATTATTACCGCTGTTTCGGTACTGGGTGACCTGACTGAAAGCCTGGTTAAACGTGAAGCTGGTATGAAAGATTCCAGCCAACTGCTACCCGGCCATGGCGGTGTAATGGATCGCATTGATAGCCTGACCTCCGCCATCCCGCTTTTTGCCTTGCTGCTGCTGAATTTTACCGGGGCTCTACTATGATTCGTGTTGCACTATTGGGAGCAACCGGTTCCATCGGTCAGTCAACCCTGGATGTGATCCGTCGCAACAACGAACAATACGAGGTGTTTGCAGTCAGCGGGCACCAACGTCTGACTCAACTGCTTAGCATCTGCCAGGAATTTAACCCGTCTCTGGCCTGTGTACCCGAATCCGCTGCCGCTGAATTTCAGCAACAACTCCGTGTTGTCGGCTGTACCACCGAGGTACTCTGCGGCACAGCTGGACTGGAACAACTGGCAGCAGGCAGCCAGGTTGATGTGGTGGTGGCTGCCATTGTGGGTGCTGCTGGCTTATTGCCAACTCTAGCGGCTGTAAAGGCGGGTAAGCGTATTCTGCTGGCAAACAAGGAAGCACTGGTGATGTCCGGTGCACTGTTTATGGAGGCCGTAGAACGGCACGGCGCCACCTTGCTGCCAATTGACTCAGAACACAATGCCATTTTTCAGTGCCTGCCCGTTGATTTCAGTCGTCGCAGCTTTGTCGAACAGGGCATTGAGAAGCTGTTATTAACAGCATCCGGTGGGCCTTTCCGGGGCTGGCAGCGCGAAGCACTGCTATCCGTAACACCTGAACAGGCGGTTGCTCATCCCAACTGGTCCATGGGGCGCAAAATTTCAGTTGATTCAGCCACACTGATGAATAAAGGTCTGGAGTTAATCGAAGCCTGCTGGCTGTTTAATGTCCAGCCCGAAGCCATACAGGTGGTGGTTCATCCACAGAGCATCATTCACTCGATGGTTAGCTATCGGGATGGCAGTGTACTGGCACAGCTCGGCAACCCGGATATGCGCACCCCCATCGCCCATGCACTGGCCTGGCCGGAACGTATTCATGCCGGTGTAAAGCCACTGGATTTGATGAGCAGTGCAGCTCTGACTTTTGAGCAGGCGGATGAAACCGCCTTTCCTTGCCTGAACCTGGCGCGGGAAGCCTTTCGCTTAGGTGGCACTGCTCCAGCCACTTTAAATGCGGCTAATGAGGTGGCAGTTGAGGCTTTTCTGGAACGCCGCATTCGTTTTACCCAGATAGCAGAAGTGATTGACCGGGTCTTGAATCTGAGCAAAATTCGTCCGGCAAACGATCTGCAACTTCTGCTGTCAGAAGACCGGCTTGCCCGTCAACTGGCACAACAAGTCATTGGACAATTCCATTAACACACCAGACGTATAACCGAGTTGTCATGGATTTTTTACATACCGTATTCGCATTAATCATCACGCTGGGCATCCTGATCACTTTTCACGAGTTCGGGCATTTCTGGGTCGCCCGCCGTTGTGGTGTCAAGGTGCTGCGATTTTCAGTCGGTTTTGGTAAACCCCTGCTGCGCTGGCATGATCGCCAGGGCACCGAGTATGTGATTGCCCTGCTGCCACTCGGTGGTTATGTCAAAATGCTGGATGAACGCGAAGGTGAGGTTCCTGCAGAACTGCTGGATCAATCCTTTAACCGAAAAACAGTAGGACAACGTTTTGCCATAGTCGCCGCCGGGCCGCTGGCCAACTTCCTGCTGGCTATTATTGCCTACTGGTTTTTGTTTGTGGTAGGTACTCAGGTTCCCGCACCACTGGTTGGACAGGTAGAAGAAGGCTCTCCTGCTGCACTGGCCGGCATGCAACCCGGTGATGAAGTGCTGCGGGTTAATGGCCGTGACACCGCCAGTTGGCAGGAGGTCGGACTGGGACTGCTGGCAAACATGGGTGAATCCACCCGTATCACTCTGGATGTCCGTCAGGAAAATGCCAGTCACGAACGTCAGTTACAGGTCAACGTACAGCAATTCCTTTCCGGGCAAGGTGAACCTGATCCTTTTGGCAGCCTGGGTTTTATGCCCTGGCGTCCAGATATCGAACCCTTGCTGGGCAGTATCCAATCCTCCAGCCCCGCACAACTTGCCGGATTGCAAACCGGAGATCGTATTCTTTCGGTGAATCAGCAAGCAGTTCTGAACTGGTCTTCACTGGTCGAGCAACTCCAGGCACATCCGGGTCAACAAATAGCCTTGGCTGTGGAACGCGAAGGCCGGTATTTGGAGTTATCGATCACTCCAGCCACAAGGCAACTGGATGATGGTCGTGAAATCGGTTTTATTGGTGCCGGAGTACAAATGCCCGAATGGCCTGCTCACCTGCTGCGCGAAGTTCGCTTTGGGCCGTTTGAATCTCTGTGGAAAGCGACTGAGAAAACAGCCGAAATGAGCTGGCTGACCCTTCACTCCATCGGTAAAATGATCACCGGCCTGATTAGCCCAACCAATCTGTCCGGCCCCATCACCATTGCACGGGTTGCCAGTGACTCAGCCAAGTCCGGCTGGGAAAGTTTTATCACTTTTCTGGCTTATGTCAGCATCAGTTTGGCTATTCTCAACCTGTTGCCTGTTCCGGTGCTGGATGGTGGGCACCTGATGTTTTATGCCATTGAAGCAATTCGTGGCAAACCGGTTTCTGAAGCAGCGCAAGAAATGGCAACCCGAGTGGGGTTAGCCATGCTGGGCAGTCTGATGATCCTGGCCTTTTATTTTGATATTTTACGCCTCTGACAACAGGCGTTTATCCTCTGGCAACTCTATCTTGCCAGAGGTTTTTCTTTTAATGTTAGCAATCTCCTTACGGTTACTGCTGACTGGCACCACTGAAACGGATACTTAACAGCGTGAAATTTCGTTATTCCTTTGTAAGCAGCTGTCTTGCCACTTCATTGTTGCTTGTCACCCTTTCTGTCTCTGGTGCGGATTCGCAAGTCTTTAATATTGAAGACTTGCGGGTTGAGGGTCTGCAACGAGTCTCTCCTGGCAGAGTTTTTGCCGAGCTGCCTTTACAACCTGATGAACCCGTTTCACTTCAGCGTATCACCCAGGCCAGCAAGCGCTTGTTTGAAACCGGGCTGTTTGATGATATTGCCGTTTATGAAGATCAGGGGCAGTTGGTAATTCAACTGCAAGAGCGCCCCACATTAAAAACACTGGTGATCGAAGGCAACAAAAAAGTCTCCAGTGACGACCTGAAAACAGGCCTGACCCAGGCCGGATTGGATGAAGGGCAAATTTTTCAGCGTTCCACCTTAGATCAGATCAAGCTGGAATTGCAACGCATGTACCACGGCCAAGGACGCTACAACGCTCATATTGAAAGTCGCGTGGAGCAATTACCCCGCAATCAGGTGGCCGTTTATCTGGATATTTCCGAAGGTAGTGTAGCCAGCATTCGCCGTATCAACCTGGTGGGTAACCAGGCTTTTGATAATGAAACCCTGCTCAAGCGACTGGAGCAGGAAGAAGATAAAGGCTGGACTCTATTTTCGTCTGCTGATCAGTATTCACGCGAAAAACTATCCGGTGACTTAGAGCGCTTAAGATCCTGGTATCTGGATCAGGGTTACCTGCGCTTTAATATTGAATCCACCCAAGTCTCCATCAGCCCCGACAAGCAGGATGTTTTTATCACCATCAATGTTTATGAAGGTGATCAGTATGAAGTTAGTGAGATAGAGCTGGCTGGTGAATTGATTTTAGAAGAAAAACAGCTGATGCCGCTGGTATTCCTGGCTCCTGGCGCCACCTTTTCACGCAGCGCCATGACAGCCTCCAGTGAAGCCATGCGTAGCCGACTCGGCAGAGAAGGTTATACCTTTGCTGCTGTTAATGGTCGCCCGGAAATTGATGATGAGAACAAACAAGTCAAGCTGACCTTTTTTGTAGAACCGGGTCGCCGCAGTTATGTCCGACAAATCAACTTCCGTGGCAACACCAGCACCCAGGACGAAGTGCTGCGCCGTGAGTTATTACAAATGGAAGGTGCATCCGCCAATACCGATCTAATTCAAGCATCCAAACAGCGACTCGAACGACTTGGCTTTTTTAGTACAGTGAATGTGGAAACACCGCCCGTTGCTGGCAGTCCAGACCTGATTGATGTCAACTACACCGTTGAAGAACAGCCCTCTGGTTCAGTTTCGGCAAGTGTTGGTTTTTCACAAGCCAGCGGTGTGGTTTATGGTGCATCCCTGGCACAACGCAACTTTATGGGCACCGGTAATACCGTCAGCCTGGCCGCCAACAAAAGTGATTACCGTACCAGCTATAATTTTTCTTATCTGAATCCCTATTACACCATTGATGGTGTGTCGCGGGGCTTTAATGTGTTTTACCGCGAAACGGACTTTGATGCGTTTGGTGTTTCAAGTTATGCCACCGATGCCTACGGCGCCAATGTTACTTATGGTTATCCCATTTCGCGTGACAGTCGCCTCAGTCTGTCTATAGGTTTTGACAATACTCTTGTACAAGCTGAAACCTTTGCTGGATCAATCAGTATTGATGAAATCAGGGATTTTGAAGCCCGTTACGGGCTGGAGTTTCTGAATTACAAACTCACTGGCCGCTGGACACAAAATCGTTTAAACAGAGGTGTATTGGCTACAGCAGGCAGTCATCAGGTGGTCAGCCTGGAAACAGCCGTACCGGGTTCCGACTTTGATTATTACAAGGCGACCTATCGGGGACAAAAATACTTCTCTCTGGGTAACAACTGGTCACTGAAATTCCGCGGTGACCTGGGTTATGGTGATGGTTTGGGCAGCGATTATGACCGTCTGCCATTTTATGAACACTTCTTTTCCGGTGGTCTGGGTTCTGTAAGAGGGTATCGATCCAACAGTCTGGGGATGCGCAGCAGTCGTAATGGCATTGAAACCATCAGTGCCTTTGGTGGCAATATTCTGCTCGAAGGTTCTGCTGAGTTGATTTTCCCCTTACCCCTGGTAGAAGATCAGCGCTCGCTGCAAACCAGCCTGTTTATTGATGGCGGTAATGTTTTCACCAACCGCTGCTTTAATAGTGCCAACTGTTCTGAAGGCATAGATACTGCAGAGTTGCGTTTTTCAGCAGGTGCCAGCCTGACCTGGCTGACTGCTATTGGTCCTCTATCATTTAGCCTTGCGCGCCCGCTGAATGAACAGGACGGTGACCGCACTGAATTCTTCCAGTTCTCACTGGGACAAACCTTCTAATTCAAGGAGCCATACGATGAACAAACTGTTATTAAAAGCCATATTGATACTGACACTGCTGCTGGCAGGTATCCATTCAGTTCATGCACAATCGACCACTCCAAAAATTGCGGTGCTGGACTGGCAGGCGGCTATGATGGAAACAACCAAGGTCAAGGCTGAGTTCCAGAAAGCAGACCAACAACTTGCCGGTGAACAAAACCGTGCACGTCAGTTGGCTGAAGAAGCTCGTGCACTGCAGGAGCGCCTACAGCGTGATGGCTCCATCATGAGTGAAGATGAACGTCGTCGTCTGACTCAACAGGTGGAGCAAAAAGCACAGGAATATCAGTTTGTAATGAGCCGCTTGCAAAAGCAGCAACAGGAACTACGCCAGGACATCATCAATCGCCATAGACCTAATCTGGAAAAAGCTGTTAATGCCATGATTGCCGAGAAAAAAATTGATATTTTGCTGGATCGCCAGGCTGCTGCTTTTGTAAAACCGGAATTTGATATAACTCCGGCGGTGGCCGAACAGCTTAATAAAATGGAGTGATCACTAGCCCCATGAAATCCTTTACTCTTGCTGAACTGGCAGAATATCTGCAAGCCGAGCTACGGGGTGATCCGCAGCATTGCATCAAGGGACTCGCCAGTCTGGAGCTTGCCGAGTCAAACCAGATCAGCTTTCTAAGCAATATAAAGTATGCCGCCTATCTACATCAGAGCAAGGCCGGTGCTGTACTGCTCAAACCAGAACAGGCAAAAGACTATCAAGGTAATACCCTACTGTTAAAAAACCCCTACCTGGGTTTTGCAAAACTCAGCAGACTTTTTGATGATGCGCGCCCTGCTGCCGGTTACTGCCACCCCAGTGCAGTTATTGCTGCTGATGCCTTTATTCATGCCAGTGCGCATATCGGCCCAGGAGTGGTGATTGAGTCGGACTGTGAAGTTCAGGCGGGAGCAGTAATTGGTGCGCATTCAGTGCTGGCACAAGGCTGTGTGATTGGTGAGAATACGCAACTTCACCCACGAGTTACGCTTTATCGCAGAGTTCAGATAGGTAAAGACTGTATTATTCACTCTGGTGCAGTGCTGGGATGTGATGGTTTTGGTTTTGCACCCACTGGTGGTGACTGGGAAAAAATTGCTCAGTTGGGTAATCTTATTATTGAAGATCAGGTCGAAATTGGTGCCAATACCACCATTGACCGCGGCGCCCTGGGTGATACCGTCATTGGCCGTGATGTAAAAATTGACAATCTTGTGCATATTGCGCACAACGTACGTGTTGGTGAACACACAGCCATTACGGCGTGTGTTGGTATAGCTGGCTCCACCGAAATTGGAGCCAATTGTATGTTTGGTGGTAATAGCGGTATTGCCGGTCATATCCAGATCTGTGATGGTGTGCAGGTTACAGGCATGGGCATGGTCACCGGATCCATTACAGAGCCCGGTGTTTATTCGTCCGGTACTGGTCTGTTGCCCGGCAACCAGTGGCGAAAAAGTGCCGTCCGTTTTCGCCAGTTGGATGAAATGAATCAGAAGGTCAGAAATCTGGAAAAACAGCTCCAGCAGTTATCTGACCCAGAATAAAACAACTTAACCCTGATGACCCTTCAGGTATTAACAACTTAACGCCAAACCCTCACATTACGGCGTTTATCAGAGGCAGACAGTCCATGATCATGGATGTAAATGAAATCAAGAAGTACCTTCCACATCGTTACCCATTTCTGCTGGTTGACCGAGTTCTGGAAATTGAGCTGGGTAAATCCATCGTTGCCTACAAAAACATCACCGTTAATGAGCCATATTTTCTGGGTCACTTCCCGGAACACCCCATTTTCCCCGGAGTGCTGATTATTGAAGCCATGGCACAGGCTGCAGGTATTCTTGGTTTTAAAACGGTCAACAAGTTGCCAGCAGATGGTCATCTCTACTACTTTGTAGGGAGTGAAAAAACCCGCTTCAAACGCCCTGTTGTACCCGGTGACCGTTTAACACTGGAAGCACAGGTGTTGCGTGAAAAGCGTGGTATCTGGGTTTTTGCTTGCCGTGCCCATGTTGACGGTGAAACCGTCTGTGAAACCGACATTACTTGTGCGGAGAAAAGAGTTTGAGTCAGATACACCCTACTGCGCTGATTGATCCCCGAGCGCAACTGGCTGATGATGTTGAAGTCGGACCTTACTCCATTATCGGCTCAGATGTCAGCATTGGAGCAGGAAGTATAATCGGTCCACATGTTGTAATCCGTGGTACCACGGTCATGGGTGAACGTAACCATATCTTCCAGTTTGCCAGTGTGGGGGAAGACTGCCAGGACAAAAAATACAAAGGCGAACCTACTCGACTGGAAATCGGTAATGACAACGTTATCCGTGAATGTGCCACCATCCACCGTGGTACTACTCAGGATCAGGGCATTACCCGCATAGGTAGCCGTAACCTGTTTATGGCTTATGCCCATGTGGCTCATGACTGTATTGTTGGCAATGACTGCATTCTGGCGAATCAGGCCACACTGGCCGGGCACGTACATGTAGATGATTTTGCTATTCTTGGTGGTATGGTTGCCGTACACCAATTCAGCCGTGTGGGCGCTCATGCCATGTGTGGCGGTGGCTCGATTATCCTCAAGGATATCCCTGCTTATGTGATGGTCAGCGGGCATCCCGCAGAAACTCACGGCATCAACTACGAAGGCTTAAAACGTCGTGGTTTCTCCAAAGAAGCCATGCAAGCCTTGCGTCATGCTTACAAGGTGGTGTTCCGTCAGGGGATGATCCTGCAGGATGCCATTGCTGAACTGGAGCAGGGCGAATTACTGCCCGAAGTGGAAGTTTTCCTCAACTCCATCAAACACTCTGCACGCGGCATCACCCGGTGAAAATTTATCTGGTTGCCGGAGAACTCTCCGGCGACATCCTTGGTGGCAGCCTGATTCCTGCATTAAAAACTCATTATCCGGATGCAGAATTTCGTGGGCTGGGTGGTGAGTTAATGCAGGCTCAGGGACTCACCAGTCTTTATCCGCTGGAAACCCTTTCGGTAATGGGGCTGGTTGAGGTGATCAAACACCTGCCAGAACTCATCCGTGTGCGCCGCCATTTGTATCAGGACGCTCTGGAATGGGGAGCCGATCTGATGGTTGGTATTGACGCACCTGACTTCACCTTGGGATTGGAGAAAAAACTGCGTTTGCAGGGTGTTAAAACCGTGCACTACGTCAGCCCCTCGGTCTGGGCCTGGCGACAGGGGCGTATCAAAGGCATCAAAAAAAGCACCGATCTGATGCTGACCCTGCTGCCCTTTGAAGCCGAGTTTTATCAGCAACATCAAATGCCAGTGGTTTTTGTGGGTCATCCAACGGCGGATAAACTGGCTCTGCAGCCTGACAAAAGATCCGCACGTGAGCAGTTTGGCATAACATCCGATACCCAACTGGTCAGCCTGTTACCTGGCTCTCGCCGTAGTGAAATCGCCCGTTTGGGGCCTCTATTCCTGCAAACAGCGCAACAACTGAAACATGCCTGCCCCAATGTTCATTTTTTATTACCCGCAGCATCTGCGCAGCGCCATGCTGAACTCACCGAATTATTACAACACTACCCAGTGGCAGATCTGCAACTGATTCAGGGGCAGGCACACGAAGCCATGCAGGCAGCCGATGTCAGCCTGATAACATCCGGCACCACCACGCTGGAAGCCCTGTTCTGTAAAACTCCCATGGTTGTTGCATATAAAATGTCACCCTTGAGCTGGTGGCTGATGAAACGGCTGGTAAAAATCCAGTGGGCCAGCCTGCCCAATTTGCTGGCTAATCGTGCATTGGTCACTGAACGGCTGCAGGATGCGGCCACCAGTGAAAAACTCTGCAAGGATGTCAGAGACTTGCTGGAACAACCGGGGCAAGCAGAACAGCAGGTACAGGCTTTTTATGCCATCCACCAGCAGTTACGCCGTAATGCCAGTAAACAGGCCAGCAAAGCCATTGTTGAACTGATGCAAAGCGGGACAACAATCCAATCATGAAAAAAACTGAGCTAACGGCCTTGCTGCCGCATGAGATTCCTTATCAAGGTATTCTGCTAGCCGGTGTGGATGAAGCCGGGCGCGGGCCGCTGGTTGGATCAGTCGTGGCTGGTGCAGTGATTCTTGATCCCTCTCGCCCCATAGCAGGGCTGGCGGATTCCAAAAAACTCAGCGAAAAAAAGCGCTTGTTGCTGGTAGATGAAATACGTGAAAAAAGCCTGGCCTGGGCAGTTGCAGAAGCCAGTGCAGCGGAAATCGACCAGCTCAACATCCTGCAGGCTAGTTTTTTAGCCATGCAACGTGCGCTGGATGCCCTGAGTGTTCAGGCCGAGTTTGTACTGGTCGATGGCAATCGACTGCCACGCACCTTACAACAACCAGCACTGGCCGTAGTGAAAGGCGATGCGCGGCATCCTGCCATTTCTGCAGCATCAATTCTTGCCAAGGTCACCCGTGATGCCCAGCTGATGGCATTACACCTGCAACACCCTGAGTATGGCTTTGCCAGTCACAAGGGGTATCCCACCAAAGCACACCTTGAAGCCTTGGCTTGTTACGGTGCACTGCCAGAACATCGCAGAAATTTTGCACCCGTGAAAAAACAACTGGCTTTAGATCTGTAGCACCAGGTGTTTATAAAACCTGCTCCGGCTTTTTGGCATGGATCAGGATGTATCGCCCCATACGCCACCAGGGTTCCTGCTGGCAATAACGTCGTTCAATCTGTAATAAACGCTGGGGTGTGGCTTCTGGCGGCAGTTTCAGGCGCAGGTAATCGTTAAACACTCTGACACCTGTTGTGCTGTGGATTTCCAATCCAGCATCTTTTAACCACTCAATCACTTCTTCCGGTTGCAGGGGTGAAATGGGGGTCAGGCGTTTACCACGCCCTTTGCCGCCAAGCCCTTCTCCAGCTATTCCTTTACCTTCTGACCCTGCTTCCGGCACTTTTTCCAATACCCGTTGCCAGTTACCACGCAGGATATTCGCCAGCAACAGGGCATCCTTGTTAAAGAACATCAGTGATAGATAACCACCCGGCGCCAGATGCTGTAACAATTCTTGCAGGGTTTCGCGCGGTTGATGTAACCATTCCAGCACTGCATGGCAAACCACCAGATCAAAGGTTTGTGAGGTTTCCGGAAGCTGGTGACTAAGCTCTTGAATGGATGCCACCAGAGTTTTCACGCCATAACGTTGCAGGCGGGCAGCAGCGTAGTCCAGCATCTCTGCTGCCGGTTCAGCCAGTAATACCTGATGACCTTTACGAGCCAGCCAGCAGGAGACCTGCCCCAGACCACCACCAGCATCCAGCACTCGAAGGCCGGTCTGCTGTAGTGGCAGATCGGCCAGCATACGTTCGTGCAGGATTTTAAGACGCAGACGACCCTTGGCTGTCCCATAAATATTACGGGCAAATTTTTCTGCCATGCCACTGCTGAAGTGGCGATCATGCTGGATAGGAGTGGCCATGGGAAAGGAGTGCGCCATCCCTGGCGCAGCTGCAAAGATCAGCTATTGAAGGGGTGACGCAGGACAATGGTCTCTTCGCGGTCAGGACCGGTGGAGATGATGTCAACCGGTACACCAATCTGCTCTTGCAGGTAGTTGATGTAACTGCGGGCATTGGCGGGCAGTTGCTCCAGCGTTTTAGCGCCTACGGTGGACTCAGTCCAACCTGGCAGTTCTTCATACACTGGCGCTACCGCTGCAAAACCTTCTGCATCCACGGGTGAGTCGATGCGATTACCGTTTTTGTCTTCATAAGCTACACAGACTTTTAATACATCCAGCCCGTCCAGTACATCCAGCTTGGTCAGACAGATACCGGTGACCGAGTTGATCTGCACTGCATAACGCAGCGCCACGGCATCAAACCAGCCACAACGACGGGCACGACCGGTGGTGGTGCCAAACTCGTGGCCTTTGGCAGCCAGGTGTTCACCATCCGCATCAAAGAGTTCTGTCGGCATGGGGCCGGAGCCAACACGGGTGGTGTAGGCTTTGGTGATGCCCAGAATGTAATCCAGATACATGGGGCCAAAACCGGAACCGGTTGCGGTGCCGCCCGCAGTGGTGTTGGAACTGGTCACAAAGGGGTAGGTGCCGTGGTCAATATCCAGCAGTGAACCCTGCGCCCCTTCAAACATGATGTTGGCACCCTGCTTACGCAGGTTGTGCAGGTAAGCGGTGGTGTCCGTGACCATCGGGCGCAGTTCTTCAGCGTAAGCCATGCACTCATCCAGCACCTTCTGGAAATCAACCGGCTCTTCCTTGAAGTAGTGCTGCAGTACAAAGTTATGATAAATCAGCACTTCGCCCAGTTTGGCAGCAAAACGCTCTGGGTACATTAAATCACCCAGACGCAGGCCACGACGAGCTACCTTGTCTTCATAAGCCGGGCCGATACCACGACCGGTGGTGCCAATTTTAGCCTCACCGCGTGCTTTTTCACGCGCCAGATCCAGACGTACGTGATAATTGAGGATCAGCGGGCAAGCAGCGGACAGTTTCAGACGGTCACGAACCGGAACGCCACGCTCCTCCAGCATTTTGATTTCTTTGATCAGTGCGTCGGGAGCCAGTACGACCCCGTTACCGATCACACAGGTCACCTTGTCTCGCAAAATACCGGAAGGAATCAGGTGCAAAGCGGTTTTTTCGCCCTTAACCACCAGTGTATGCCCTGCGTTGTGGCCGCCCTGGAAACGCACCACAGCCTGAGCATTTTCGGTCAGCAGATCAACGACCTTGCCCTTGCCTTCATCACCCCACTGGGTGCCCAAAACGACGACGTTCTTGCCCATGTTCTGATCTCTATTGCCTGAATGAATATTTAAACTGCGCGAATATTGCAAAAAACGAATCACCAAAGGTTATCAAGCATCAGGTGCTTGTCAAACGCTTCCTGCATCCAGCAGTTTCCACTGATTGCCCACCCTGCCAATACGCTGTGCCGGTGTAGCCGGCAGATTGGCCATGTCAGCCTCCATCACCACACGCTTGCCTGCTGCTCGTAGCTCATCCAGCAAAGCCCGCCCAGCCGGATCACGTAACATGGCGGCGGGCGCGGCAATGGGTACTTGCAGTGTAATATTTCCCTGCAAGGCTGCGAGCATTTTTAAATCAGTGGAAAAACCTGTTGCCGGACGAGCGCGACCAAAAGTCCGACCAATCTCATCATAACGTCCACCTTTTGCCAGTGCTTGTCCCAGACGAGGAACATAAGCCGCAAAAACCAGTCCGGTATGGTAGTGATAACCCCGTAACTCGGATAAATCCAGATACAGATTAACCTGTGGATAATGCTCTTGCAGCGCCTCTACCAACTGCTGCATCTCTTGCAGCGCCTGAAGCACCGCTGCCGGTGCATCAGCCAGATAGGTGATCGCCTTGTTCAACACATCCGGGCCACCATTCAGCTCGGCCAGCCGCTTTAATAACTGCACTGCAGGTTGATTCTGCCAGGGTGCCAACAAGGCTTCAATTTCTGCCAGACGTTTGTGTTGCAGGATATCAAACAGGCTGACTTCAATATCCTCCGGTAGATCGGTTTCGTCCAGCAAGGCACGATAAATACCAACATGCCCCAGATCCAGGCAAAGGTTCTCGGCACCCGCCAACAACAGGCTATCAGTCATCAGGCAGAGGATTTCCAGATCACTATCCACACCACCATGACCAAACAGCTCAGCACCAATTTGGATGGGCGAGCGGGAACCCAGCAGGTTTTCCGGCTGAGTACGCACAATTTCTGCGGAGTAACAAAAACGCGCCACACCTTCAACTGGCATGGAGTGAGCATCCATCCGCGCCACCTGAGGGGTGACATCAGCACTGACACCCATCATACGGCCACTGAGCTGATCAGTGACCTTGAAGGTTTGCAAATCCAGATCATATCCTGCTCCGGTGAGCAGGGATTCCAGAAACTCCACCTTGGGTGGCAATACCAGCTCATAACCCCAGCCGTGAAACAGATCCAGCAGCTTACGACGCAGGTTCTCAATCTGACGCGCCACAGGTGGCAGAACTTCATCCATGCCATCCGGTAGCAGCCAGTGATCCGCACGACTCATAAACTTCTCCAACCTTGTGTTTGTAGAATCTTGTGTTTTTAAAGCCTTCACAAAAAAACCGGGAGTCGAAACTCCCGGCGGTTGTGACTGACCAGTGGATTAACGACCTTTGGAGCCTTCCAAATAACGGAAGAACTCACTTTTTGGACTGACCACCAGTATATCCTGCTTGCTACTAAAGCTGCTGCGATAAGCTTCCAGGCTGCGCAGGAAGCTGTACAACTCAGCATCCTGTTTGTAGGCATTGGCATAAATGCCTGCCGCTTCTGCATCCCCTTCACCACGCAGAATGTCGGCATCTCGCTGTGCGGTTGCCAGAATAACCTCACGGTTACGGTCGGCGGCGGCACGGATACGCTCTGACTGTTCCTGACCCTGGGCACGGTATTCACGTGCTTCACGCTGGCGCTCAGTCCGCATCCGCTCATACACCGAGTTGGATACTTCTGTTGGCAGATCGATCCGTTTAACACGAATATCCAGAATCGACACACCCATAGCTTCTTTCATGGCTGCATCCAGATCAGCAATCGGACGTTGCATCAGTTCATCACGCTGTTCACTGACAATTTCAACCAGGGTACGGCGACCAAACTCGTTACGCAGACTCTCATCCACGCGTGGTGCAATCAGGCGCATGGCGGCCTGTTCGTCACCGGCTGTGGCCTCGTAGTAACGAGTCACATCAACAATTTTCCACTTTACAAAGGAGTCTACAATCACCCCTTTGCGATCACCGGTCAGGTAACGGGATGGGCGAGCATCCATGGTCATTACCCGTGTGTCAAACAGACGCACGGTGTTGTAAACCGGAATTTTGAAACGCAGGCCGGGCTCAATATCACTTTCAACCACTTCACCGAATTGCAGGCGAATGGCTCGCTCGGTTTCGTTGACCACATACAGGCTACTGCTGGCGAATAGTGCTACACCGCCCAGCAGTGCCAGCGCAACTAAAGAACGTGCGTGCATTAGCGACCCTCCCGACGGATGGTGGTATTGGTGTTCTGGCGCTCACGGATGCGTTCAATGACACGATCAGTCAGCTGCTCAAGTTCAAAGTCACCGGCCTGACCACCCGCTGTTGCTGCACGAGTACTGCTGGTGGTGGCTGCTGGTGCAGAGCTACCGGAAATCATACGATCCAGCGGCAAGTACATCATGTTGCTGCTGCCTTCCTCGGTATCCACCAGCACCTTGCTGGAGTTGGTCAGCACTTCTTGCATGGTATCAATATACAGACGCTCACGAGTGACATCAGGAGCCTGGCGGTATTCCTTCAGTAGTGCCAGGAAGCGTGTGGATTCACCCACAGAGCGAGCGGTTACAGCCTCGCGATAACCCTGAGCTTCTTCACGGATACGAGCAGCACGACCTTCAGCTTCTGGCAGTACCGAGTTTTCATAAGCACGAGCCTGGTTGATGGTACGCTCACGATCTTCACGAGCGCGGATAACATCATCAAAGGCTGACTGAACTTCATCAGGAGCAGAAGTGCTCTCGATGTTGACGGTTTGTAATGTCAGACCCAGACCAACACGACCATCCAGCACGTCAGTATCGGTCAGACCCAGGTTAGTGACGTACCTTTGCAGACGATCAAATACACCCTGTGCCAGTACTTCACGGCCTTCGGTCAGAATCTGGATCAGGTTGGTGGTACCCACTTCGTGACGCAAAGAAGAGTCCAGTGCATACTCCAGGCTGCGCTCAGGATCACGTACGTTGATCAGGTAAGCTTTTGGATCACTGACCACATACTGAATGGAAATCGCAACCTGCACAATGTTTTCGTCCTTAGTCAGCATGGTGGCGCGCTGATTAAACGAACGAATACGGGTGACATTCACCTTGCGTACTGAGTCCAGAATCGGCGGGTTCCAGTGCAGACCGGGTGTCACGGTTTCGTGATATTTACCCAGACGCAACACCACACCACGCTCGGCTTGATCCACCAGATAAAAACCACTGGCAAACCAGATGGCCAGCACCAGAACAGCAACCAGTGCGGTCAGGCCATAACCAGCAAATTTGCCGGTTGGTTTGCCGCCATCACTGCCCCTGCCACCCTTGCCGCCCTTGCCGCCAAATACACCGTTCAGTTTATCTTGCAGCTTACGTAGAGTTTCATCTAAATCCGGCGGCCCCTGATTCGGCCCCTGACCACCACCATTGTTATTACCGGAATTACGGTCTGGCTTGCGCCCACCGCCACTCCAGGGGTCGTGCTGATTGCCGTTGCCACCTGGCTCATTCCACGCCATAAATTTTCTCCAGCAGAAAACGGGTAAGGGTTTACCTTGCCCGGGGTTTAACTAAAAAGAGTTGTATTCGTGTGATGTTTAGTCGGTTTTCAAGCTAAAAAGTTTGCGCAATCCTACCCTAAAATCCATCAGCGGTCATGGTTTTGTGACCCAGTGTAATGACTCTTCTGCAATATCCAGTTGAGATAACAGTTGCCGGAAGTCCTTTTGTGGCAAACGTACATCCAACAAGCAGTGGCCTTCTTCATCATAAGTATCAGCCAGTACACCCTCAGCCTGAAACAAACCGGCACGCAAGCGACTCTGATCCGGCTGCAGGCGCAGACTGCCCTGCACCAGCACAGTGGCAAGACGCTCACTGATCGCCTGCAACAACAGATCAATGCCCACGCCAGTTACCGCAGATAACCAGACACGCAGAGGTCGACCTTCATCATCCCGATCAATACGAGGTTGTTGTTCCAGCAGGTCGATCTTGTTAAACACCATCAGAGTCGGCACCTGATCCGCTTCAATTTCTGCCAGAACTTCTTCTACCTGATGGATGTTGTCATCCCGTTCCAGACTGGCAGCATCCACCAGATGCAGCAATAAAGTGGCTTCTGAAGCTTCCTGCAGTGTGGCCTGAAAAGCCTCGACCAGTTTGTGCGGTAGATGACGGATAAAACCAACTGTATCAGCCAGCACCACTGGCCCCACATCATTAATATCCAGACGACGCAGGGTTGGATCCAGTGTGGCAAACAACTGGTCAGCAGCATACACACCGGAAGCCGTCATGCTGTTAAACAGCGTGGACTTACCGGCATTGGTATAACCGACTAGTGATACAGCCGGGATTTCTGCCTGTACACGTGCACGGCGACTGTTTTCGCGCTGTACCCGTACTTTTTTCAGGCGACGATGAATGGCACTGATACGGCCACGCAACAGGCGGCGGTCTGTTTCCAACTGGGTTTCACCCGGACCGCGCAGACCGATACCACCCTTCTGACGTTCAAGGTGAGTCCAGCCACGCACCAGTCGGGTGCTCATGAACTCCAGCTGTGCCAACTCGACTTGCAGTTTGCCTTCGTAAGTGCGGGCGCGCTGGGCAAAAATATCCAGAATCAGGCCGGTACGATCCAGCACCCGACATTGCAACTCGGCTTCCAGGTTACGTTCTTGTGAAGGTTTAAGGCTGTGATTAAACAGTACCAGTTCGGCTTCATGCTCCTTAACGGCAGCACGAATTTCTTCCAGTTTGCCTTCACCGACAAAAAAACGGGGGGATGGATGGCTGCGGCTGCCACGTATCAGGGCAAGCGGTTCAGCACCTGCTGAACGAACCAGTTCGAGGAATTCAGCTGAATCTTCTCTTGCAGACTCTTCCGGCAAATCGATATGCACAAGGACGGCTGTTTCGCCGCCCTTTTCGCGTTCAAAAAACAATCAGTAACTCCCGGCGGCTGACCTCAGGCTTCATCTTCTTCCTGGGTAGGCAGGCGCACATTGCGTGAAGGTACAACAGTGGAAATGGCATGTTTGTACACCATCTGGCTAACGGTGTTACGCAGCAGGATAACAAACTGGTCAAAAGACTCGATCTGACCCTGCAGTTTGATGCCATTCACCAGAAAAATGGATACCGGTACCCGCTCCTTACGCAGCAAATTCAGGTAAGGATCTTGCAAAGTTTGCCCTTTGGACATGGTGTGTCTCCCTTGAACATTAGAATTTTATGAAATCTTGATTTTTTTATCCGCTCTGCCTGTTCCGCATGGCAGCAGAATAACGGTTGGTGCATTGTTCAGGCTCAATTATAACCTTGGTTTTCAGATTTTGTCCGGCATTTCTATCGCACCTGCAAAATCAGCGGTTGCAGGCTTTTTTCTGCTGCCTCACCGTCCAGAAAGGCACGGGTTGCTGACAGGGTTATCGGCAACAATTCAGCAGCATCACTCTGAATCCAGTTCAATTTTTGCCAGGATCGCATCCAGGTCAACTGTCGCTTGGCCAGCTGACGGGTGGCTGCAATGCCCTTTTCCAGCAAGGCTGTACGATCATAATCGCCATCCAGATATTGCCAGACTTGACGATAACCCACGGCACGCATGGAAGGCAGCCCCAGGTGCAGATCTGCTCGTGCGCGCAAAGCTTCGACCTCTTCAATAAAGCCTTGTTCCAGCATCTTTGCAAATCTTTCTGCAATTCGCTGATGCAGGGTGGATCGGGCTGCCGGAGCTAAACCCAGCTGCAACAAACGCCAGGGAAATTCCGGCCGAACCTGCTCCAGCCACAACTGACTGCGGGTTTTGCCGGTCAGTTCCCACAACTCCAGCGCCCGTAAGGTACGCTGCGGGTCGGTGGCCGCAATTTTTGCTGCAGATTCCGGGTCAATTTCTGCCAGACGCTGATGCATGGCCGGACAACCCAGCTGCTGTAACTCAGCACTCAAACGCTCACGGATTTGTGGATCTGCCTGCGGCAGATTGGATTCACCGGCCAGCAAGCGCTGGTAATAGAGTGAAGTGCCACCTACCAGCAACGGGGTTTTACCCGCTGCGGTGATGTCCTGCATGGCCTGCAAAGCATCCCGACCAAAATCACCGGCAGAATAACTTTCAGCTGGATCACGAATGTCCACCAGCCGATGAGGAGCGCGCTGCAGGGTGGTTGCATCCGGTTTGGCGGTGCCGATATCCATGCCCCGGTAAACCAATGCCGAATCCACACTGATGATTTCACAGTTCAACTGCTCCACCAGTGCAACCGCCAGATCAGTTTTTCCGGCGGCAGTTGGCCCCAGCAAAAAGATGGCGGGAGGTGCCAGAAGATTCATCAACGACCTCTCAGAAACAGCTTGTCGAGATCCTGCAGGGTCAGCTGAAACCAGGTAGGACGACCATGATTACACTGATCACTGCGTTCAGTGTTTTCCATATCACGCAACAGGGCGTTCATTTCCGGCAGCGACAACTGTCGCCCGGCACGGACAGAGCCATGGCAGGCCAGAGTGGCCAGCACTTCATTGATGGAGTTTTCCAGGCTGCGGGCACTGCCATAACGCTTTAACTCCTGCAGCAGATCAAAAACCAGTTTTGCGGCATTGGCTCCCTGCAACAACACCGGCATGGAGCGAATCACCACCTCCTGCGGGCCAATCACATCCAGCTGTACACCCAGATCCTGCAACACCTCAACCTGCTCTGCTGCCAGGGTTGCAGCCTCTTCATCCACACTGAGTGATTCCGGCACCAGCAGCGGCTGAGCCGACAAAGGCCGTTGTAACCAGTCTTTTTTAAGGCGCTCATAAGTAATGCGTTCATGGGCGGCATGCATATCCACCACCACCAGCCCTTGTGCATTTTGCGCCAGAATATAAATACCCTGCAGCTGTGCCAGTGCATAACCTAGCCGTGGCACCTCACCCGGCTTAGACGGTGTTGATGGTGTGTCTTCAGCCAGCTGTCGGTAAAAGGCTAAGGTGTCGCCCGTTTGTGGTGCCGCAGGATTCACGGTGTAACCGGTGCGAACTGGCTGGCCAGCGGTATGTCTGCTGCCTGCCTGCCAATCCAGAGGAGCCTGTTCACGCACCTGGTGACTCAGCGGCAAGGTAGGCGCATCAGCAGCTGCAACCGCCGCTTGTATCTGAGGTGTTGTAATCGGTGAGTCTGACTCAGCGCCTTTCTCCGCACCTTTCTCCGCACCTTTCTCCGCACCGATCAGGGCACCGGAAAGGCGTTTATGCAGGCTGCTGAAAATAAAATCATGTACCCAGCGTCCATCACGGAAACGTACTTCGTGTTTGGTGGGATGCACATTCACATCCACCACCTGCGGATCGACCTCCAGATAAAGCACAAACACCGGATGCCGACCGTGAAACAACACGTCCTGATAGGCCTGACGTATGGCATGAGCTACCAGCTTATCCCGCACCACCCGGCCATTGACAAAAAAGTACTGACGATCGGCCTGAGCACGCGCATAAGAGGGCATACCCACCCAACCGGATAAACGTATACCGGTGGCCGTGACATCCACTGGTAAGGACTGATCAACAAACTCTCGCCCCAACAACTGTGCCATGCGCCGTTGTTGCTGGGTTTCGTCATCACTGCTGATAGGGGATAACTGATGCAGTAATTTGCCCTGATGCCTAAGACTGAAACCCACATCCTGACGGGACAAGGCCAGCCGACGGAACACTTCTTCCAGATGATTAAATTCAGTACGTTCAGTACGCAGAAACTTGCGTCTGGCCGGGGTATTAAAAAACAGATCTCGCACAATCAGACTGGTGCCACGCGGGTGAGGTGCCGGCGTCACCTGTGACTGCATGTCCCGACCTTCTGCTACCACGCGCCAGCCTTTGCCTGAATCATCGGTGGCGGTGACCAGTTCCAGCCGTGAAACCGAGCTGATGGAAGCCAGCGCTTCACCCCGAAAACCCAGACTGGCAACACCTTCCAGATCATCCAGGGTGATGATTTTGCTGGTGGCATGACGCGCCAGCGCCAGCGGTAGATCCTGTTGTCCGATGCCACTGCCATCATCACGAACCCGCAGTAATTTGACACCACCAGCTTCCAGCTCAATATCAATCTGACTTGCACCGGCATCCAGGCTGTTTTCCACCAGCTCTTTTAAAACCGATGCAGGACGCTCAACCACCTCACCGGCTGCAATCTGGTTAGCCAGGCGCGGGGTAAGTACCTGAATAGGTCGGATTGCAAGGGAAGGACTCATGTTGACGGAATCCGTAGGGTCTGACCCACTTGTATGGCATCGGAACTTAAATTGTTGATTTTGCGGAGTTCACCAATATCCACACCACTACGACGAGCAATCTCGGACAGGGTATCCCCACGACGGATAACATAACGTCTCAGGTCACTGCTGGTGTTATTAGCCAACACAGTATTGGGTGGTGGGTTTTCCCGGAAATACTCTTTGACAGCTGCGGCAATCTGGGCTGCCATCTGGCGCTGGAAGGCAGGATCTCGCAGACGTCGCTCTTCCTGAGGATTAGAAATAAAACCAGCCTCGATCAGCATCGATGGCATATCCGGTGACTTCAACACCAGAAAACCGGCTTGCTCCACATCGCGTTTGTGCAGGCGATTGACCTGCCCCATGTTTTTTAATACCCGCGAACCGGCTTTTAAACTTTCTGACAAGGTGGCTGTCATCGAAAGATCCACCAGCACACCAGCCAGAGTTTCATCCTTGTCACCCAGAGTTAGCACACCTTCCACACCACCTATCAGATCTGCACGATTTTCACTGTCGGCCAGCCAGCGGGCAGATTCGGAGCTGGCACCCCGCTGAGATAAAACATAAACCGATGAGCCACTGGGTTGTGGAGAGCGGTAAGCATCCGCATGGATGGATAAAAACAAGTCAGCACGGGCATTCCGCGCCACATCAACTCGCTTTCGCAAACCGATGTAATAATCACCGGTTCGGGTTAACACCGCATCAAAAGCAGGGTCCTGATTGATCAATCGCGCCAGTTCACGTGAAATTCCCCACACCACCGTTTTTTCACGTGTACCACCAGGCCCTATGGCTCCCGGGTCTTCACCACCATGTCCCGGATCAATAGCAATAATAATCCGGCGTTGTTCACGCGGCAGGGATTCCCGCGGTGGGGCTTTTTGTACCCGAACCTGCTCCGGCATCACCAGATCCACTACCAACCGGTGGCCGTACTGATCATTGGGGCGTAACAAGAAACTGCGTGGTTGCACCTCCCTGCTTAAATCCAGCACCACCCGCAGATCCTGTTGATTACGAACCGCTGAACGTATACGGCTAACCGGTGTGGATTGCAGATCCTGGCTTTCCAGCTGGGTATTCAAGCGCACACTGCTGATATCAATAACCAGACGGCGTGGATTTTCCAGTGCAAAAACGCGATGTTGCACCGGCCCGCTGAGATCAAACACCAGGCGGGTATGATCCGGCGCAGGCCAGACTCTAAGACTATCAATACGTGAATTGGCATTCGCCAGAAAAGGCAATACCAGCAGCAACACGGACAGGTTCCGTAACAGCAATCGGATCATGTTTTTCATTCGGTCAGGAGGTTTTCTGTTAAGTCAGTTGTTGCAAGGCGGCCTGTCCAGCCGGACTTAAAGCGGTGATCTTCAGTGAACGACCGTCTTTTTCAACACAAAAATCAAGATGTAGATCTGCAGGTGGCAAAAAACCCTGCCCCTTCTGTGGCCACTCAATCAGGCACAACGCGGTGTCATCAAAATAATCACGGATGCCGATGTACTCCAGCTCTTCAGGATCCGCCAGACGATAAAGATCAAAATGATAAACACAATGATCTTTTAACAGATAGGGTTCAACCAGAGTATAGGTAGGACTTTTAACCGCTCCCTGGTGCCCCAGACCCTGAATCAATCCGCGAGAAAAAGTAGTTTTACCGCAGCCCAGATCACCCTCAAGGTAGATCACACCACGAGGAAACAGCTTGCCCAACCGGGCACCCATTTCAGTCTGTGCGGCCTCATCAGCCAAAAAAAACTCCGCTTTCATCCTGTTTCCATCCACTATCGATCCGCCATTATAAGAAAAAAAAGCCGACCTCGCCTTACCAGACTTTGCCTTAATTCACCCCTTTGCGTAAATAAGGTAACAAATCACTCGGCAACAAACCTCTTGGCTGATCACCAGCGGCTTGATCACCAGCCTGAGCGTGGATTCTTACACCCAGCTGTGCAGCCTGATCGGCACTGAACCCCTGTGCCATCAAAGCAGCAATACAACCACTCAGCAGATCACCCATACCCGCCACACCCATGCCGGGATTACCAAAAGGGCAGATCAGCGGCAACTGCTGACCATCCGGTGTTGCCACCAGTGAACCGGCACCTTTTAACAACACAACCGATGCTGTGTGCTGAACCAGTTGATTCACTGCCCGTAGACGATTCTGCTGCACCTGATCCACCAACAGCCCCAGCAAACGCGCAGCTTCGCCCGGATGAGGTGTCACCACCCGCTGCGGGCAATTCGGTGGTGTCAGCCCGGCAGCCCAGAGATTCAGCGCATCTGCATCGACCAGCTGCGCCCCGTTAAAGTTCCAGCTGGCTTGCCAGAGTTCGTGTGCCAGTGGACTCTGACCCAACCCCGGACCAATCAGTAACACATCCGCCCAGTCAAAAGCTCGCTGCAGCTGTTGCTGTGGTTTGTCCTGCAGAGCCTCCACCATAATTTCTGGCTGTGCCGCCAGAAAAGCTGCCACATACTCAGGTGCAGTGATGACTTTTACCATGCCCGCGCCACAGCGCAGCGCCGCCTGGGCAGCCAACAGCGCCGCACCACCCATCCCCGTCAGCCCACCAATAATCAACAGGCGACCATGATCTCCTTTATGACCTGCAGCCTTGCGCGGTGATAACGGATGGCTCATTTGCTGCTGCAACCCGGCGACTACCTGCACCGGCCAGTCCTCCGGCTTGATGCCCAAATCACTGAGCAACACCTCACCACAGACCTCGGCACCGCGCCCAGTGAATAATCCCGGTTTACAGGCAATAAAAGTCAGGGTGATGTCCGCTCTGACCACACTGTGACCAAACTCACCACTGTCGACCCACAAACCCGAAGGTGTATCCAGCGCCAGCACGGGTGCTTTTGCCGCATTGATGGCCGCAATCCAGTCCACCAGCTTGCCTCGAACCTCACCTTGCAAACCGATACCCAGCAGGGCATCCACCAACACTTCATCTTCTGCAAAATCTACTGCGGTCGGTTCTGTTGTTTGTGGTTGCAAACCATAAGCGGCTACATCGGCCCAGGCCTGAGCCGCTTCATTACAGTAATCGGCAGGATTAATCGCCAGCCACAAGCGCACTGCCATTCCCGCCTGGGCAGCATAAAGCGCCACCAGCAGACCATCTCCGCCATTATTACCACCACCACAAAACACATTGATCCGCTGCATCTGCGGCCAGCGTTGCTGCAACAACAACCAGGCAGATCTTGCTGCCCGCTGCATCAGCTCATAACCCGGTGTACCGGCAGTAATCACTTGCCGATCCAATTCAGCGCAGGCACTCGCGGTGTAAAGTGGTCTAGGGGTTGAGCGGGACTGTCGACGAGGATTGATCAACATACAAGGCATCCTTGATTAAATAACGATCTCAAGCTTAACCTGCTGCGACTCTACAGCCTACCCTTTCAAGGTTCATCCTTCATACCAACAAATGAAGTGATGGATGCTTTTTCACGAAACGTGATGCGTATGATGACCCTGGTGGGTACAGCAGCTACACTGGGTTCCGTTGATCATCTTTGGCTGGATCGCCGCCATGTTGCTGTAAGATAAACCCATGACCAATACCCACACCCAAACACTGCTGCAGCAACTGGCACAGGACATCAAATACCTGGCACGGGAACTGGGTTTTTCTGCAGTGGGGATCAGCGGTGTGGATCTGGGTGAACACCCGGCTTACCTGCAAAAATGGCTGGCTGCTGGCTATCATGGTGACATGGGCTGGATGGAAAACCATCAGGACAAACGCGCTGACCCAGCCCTGCTGGAACCCGGCACCCTGTCGATTGTCAGTGTACGGCTGGATTACCTGCCCCTGGAAACCCAGGCAATCAAGGTACTCAACAACCCTGAACAGGCTTATGTCAGCCGTTATGCACTGGGACGGGATTACCACAAACTGATTCGTAAACGTCTGGCGCAGCTGGCTGATCAAATCAATCAACGGCTGCAACAAACCCCAGAGCTGCAAACCGCCTTTGGTGAACTCAAAAGCCGGGCATTTACCGATTCCGCACCCGTACTGGAGCGAGGTATTGCCCAGCAGGCCGGGTTAGGCTGGATCGGCAAAAACTGCATGTTGATCACTCCCAAAGCCGGCAGCTGGTTTTTTCTGGGCGAGTTGTACTTAAACCTGCCACTGCCACCCGATTCACCTTTTGTAAAAGACCACTGCGGCCAGTGTAATGCCTGCCATACCGCCTGCCCGACCCAGGCATTTGTAGATGATGGTGTACTGGATGCTCAACGCTGTATCAGTTACCTGACCATAGAATTAAAAGGCAGCATTCCGCTGGAGCTACGCCCGCTGATTGGTAACCGCATTTTTGGTTGTGATGATTGCCAGCTGGTTTGCCCCTGGACACGGTTTGCCCGCACCACCCAGGAAAATGACTTTTATCCCCGCCACGATCTGGATAGCACTCAACTGCTGGAATTATTCACCTGGGATGAAACCACCTTTTTAAAAAACACCGAAGGCTCCGCCATCCGCCGCACCGGTTACATCAACTGGCTACGCAACATCGCCGTGGCACTCGGCAACGCCCCACACAGCAACGCTGTGATGCAGGCACTACAGGAAAAAAGCCTGCACCCGGAAACAGTGGTTAGAGAACATGTGGAATGGGCGCTGGAAAGGCAG
>NZ_JACUUA010000142.1 GCF_014859565.1 Marinospirillum sp.
TCAGCCGGTTGAAATGACCGTGGGTAATGACACCTTCACGGCTTTCCCCTGGGAGAAGACCGACAAGGTCGCAGTATTAAAGGCTGGTGCTGGTTGGTAGGTTTTTTCTCATGATGTTGCCTTAGCTTGCTCCAAAGCAGCGTTTTGCCGACTTTTACAGGTCGGCTTTTTTTTGGAGTTTATTCATGACACTAAAGTTTTGATTTTATGGAATAGCTTGTTACAGTTGCTGCAGCGGTTTTTTTATTCACCCCTGCTGTAAGGATCTGACCCTATGAAAAATATCGTGGCGTGTATTGATAATTCCGATGCTGCCGGTGCAGTTTGTGATGCCGGTTCCTGGATCAGTCAGCGGGTGGATAGACCGCTGGTGTTGCTGCATGTGCTGGATAAAAGTGTTTACCCTGCCAAAATGGATTTAAGTGGCAATCTGGGTTTGAGCAGTCGTACTCATCTGATGGAAGAGCTGGCGGATCTGGATATTCAGCGCAGCAAACTGGCACTGGAACAGGGCAAGCTGCAGTTGGAAGAAGCCCGCAAACGTGTGGCAGGCAGGGGCATCAACACCCCGGAATTATTACAGCGCCACGGGCATTTTGTGGAAACCCTCGCCGATTTGCAGGAAGACACCCGTATTCTGGTGCTGGGACGCCAGGGTGAAGACCACCACAGCACAGCCCGTGAAATCGGCGGCAATCTGGAAGCAGTCATTCGTACTTTGACCTGTCGAATTTTGATCACCCCTCCTGGTTTTAAAGAGCCGGAAAAAGTGCTGCTGGCTTATGATGCCAGCGCTACAGCCAAACAGGTGTTGTATGTGATTGCCCGCAGCCCCTTGTGCAAGGGCTTGCCTTTTCATCTGCTGATGATCGGTGAAAACACAGAAAAAAATCAGCAGCTGCTGGAAGAAGCCAGAGAAGAAATGCAAGCGCAAGGGCATCAGGATGTCACAACGGCTCTTAAACAGGGTGATGTGGAAAGCACACTGCTGAGTTATCAAAAAGAGCAACAGCTGGATCTGATCGTGATGGGTGCTTATGGGCACTCCCGCATCCGCCAGTTTCTGGTAGGCAGCACCACCACCAACCTGTTGCGCATGAGCGAAGTACCTATTTTGCTGATGCGCCAATAAAATCAGCAAAAGTGTTCAGTTACCTGCCGTTAATCCGTCAGCAGTGGCCCTTGCTTGCCTTTGGTTTCATCACCATTTTCTGGGGCAATCTGGGGCAATCTTTTTTTATTAGCTGGTATGGTGCCGGAATACAGGCCAGCCTGAACTTAGATGCGGCCAGCTACGGTATGCTTTATGGCCTGGCTACACTGGGCAGCGGCATAACGGTGTTGCTTCTTGGTGGTTTGATTGATCGTTGGCCTTTAAGGCGTTTTGTTGTTTTTTCGGCTCTGCTGCTGTTGCTGGCAACGGCTAGTCTGGCATGGGTCAGCAGCTCACTGATGCTGGTTTGCAGTTTCTACCTGTTGCGTTTGGCGGGTCAGGGTTTGATGCCGCACACTGCACAAACGACTATGGCGCGTTATTTTAATCACCAGCGTGGCAAGGCGCTTAGCCTTTCAGCCAGTGGTGTGCCTGCTGGTGAGGTTTTATTACCACTGCTGGCGGTGGTGCTGCTGGGCTGGCTGGGTTGGCAGCAGAGCTGGTGGGTGTTCAGTGCCAGCGTGCTGCTGATTTATCTGCCGCTGGCCTTGTGGCTATTAAGACGTGCTCCACAGGCTGATGAGTTGCGATTGACCCCGGCTAGTGTTGCATCAGGGTTGGGGCGTCTGGCGTTATTGCGAGACTGGCGCTTCTGGTGTGTGGTTCCTGCAGTGCTTTCCGGCCCCTTTTTTATTACTGGTATTTTTATTCAGCAGGGTTTTATTCTGCAACAGCAGGGCTGGTCTGCAGCCTGGTTGGCTCAGTGTTTTATTGCTTATGGGGTAATCCACTGGGTTACGGCTTTATCTGCCGGGCAACTGGTGGATCGCTTCACCGCCCGACGCTTATTGCCCTGGGCACAGCTACCCTTGTTGGCAGCGCTGTTGGTTTTGGCGTTGTTCAGTCATCCTGTCTCGGCGCTGGTGTTCATGGCGCTGCTGGGGGCCTCTGTGGGCTTGTCCTCACCGATAGGAACGGCACTCTGGGCAGAATTGTATGGCACAGGGCGGCTGGGCTCCATCCGCTCCATGATGGTGGCCTTTATGGTGCTTGCCACGGCGGCAGCTCCCTGGTTGATGGGTGGGTTGATCGAGCAGGGTTGGTCATTGACAGAAATTTTTTTACTGGGAAGTGGTGGCGTAGTTTTGGTGCTGATGCTGCTGTTACCGGTTACGATCCATTTGAATAGATAAGAGAATTAACGATGCGTCTGATTGCGCGACTGAATGAAACCTTGTACCAGCCTCATCATAAAGTGTTGCATCGTACTGCAGCACGCGGAATCCTGCTGCAGGATGACAGGATTCTGCTGCTTTATACCCGCCGTTATAATGACTTCAGCCTGCCCGGCGGTGGCATTGATGAAGGCGAGGATGTATTGCAGGGTTTGCAGCGGGAAATGATGGAAGAAACAGGAGCGCGATCTATTCGGGTTGAGCAGGATTTTGGTTATCTGGAAGAATATCGTCCGCATTACAAACCGGGGCATGATCTGATGTTCATGCGTTCACATTTTTACCTGTGCAGTGCCGCTGAGGGTTTTGCTGAGCCTCGCATGGAAGATTATGAAGTAAACAACGGCATGGAGGTACGTTGGGTTGCTTTGCATGATGCAATTACACACAACCGTCAGGTGATGGCAGCGGGTGAAGCCAGCATGGGGTTATCCATCCAGCGAGAAACTCTGGTGCTGGAAAAAATTGCAGCGGAGTGCCTGGTACTGGCTTAAATTTTACCAGTACCAGGTACCTTAAAACTCAGGAAGTGGCTTTGCCCGCTTTTTTGAGGATGTGCTCCGCCAAGCCAATACCTGTTTCAGCAAAGGTCTGGTGGGTAAAGTCGGCACCGGCGGCAGTAATGGCCTCAGCATGATCGGCATACAGGCTGTGACCAATGATAAAACCTTTAAAGCCGCCTTCTCGCAGTTTCTGTGTAGCAATGATCTTGGCTTCAACATCGTTGGCAGCCAACACCACATACTTCAAGTTCGGTGCTTGCAGTTGTTTCCATAACATCTGATCCTCAGCATCGGCAAAAACTGCATTCAGCCCATCCTGTTTGTGTGCCTCAATCTTGACAGGGTCAGAATCCAGGCCAACGATTGAAAAGCCTTTGTTTTCGAGGTGTCTGTAGGCTGCTGTACCGGTACGACCCAGTCCAATCACCAACACCTCTGCATCAATGTGCAGCGGTTGTTCATCCGGGTGATAACCCTTGCTCTCAAATGGAATCAGGTGGTTGGCTAATTTTTCATACAGCGGGTGAGCACTGCGATACAGGGGTGCAGATATCAGGAAGGACAGTGCAACGGTAAGTGCTAACGGAATCAGCCACTCAGGAAGTACAATACTGGCAACAATCAGGCCAAACTCACTGTAGTTGGTCAGGCTCAAACCAGTCAGAAAAGCGCTGCGGGCGCGTAACTTGAACAGTAACAGCAGGAAGAAAAACAGGATACCCTTGATTGGTAACACGACGGCCATCACTAAGGCAAATATCAGTGCCTGTCCATCCGGTAAACCTCCCATGCCGATTTGCAGGAAAAAACCAACCAGAAAAACTTCTTTGATGCTCCACAGTGCTTTAGATAACTCATGTGCACGTGAGTGATTGGCTAACAGGGCGCCAAATGCCAGTGCACCCAGCTCGGAGCTGAGCCCAACACTTTCAAAGCCGTAACCACCGATCACCAGTGCCAGTAATAATCCCAGCAGCACCAGCAGATCATCATGGCCGCTCATATCCAGCAGTTTGTAGATCAGTGGTCGCAATAGCGGGATACCAAAAACCACCAGTGCCCACATAGAGGGTGTGCTGCCACCGGCAAGGCTCATCACCAGTAACGCAATCAAATCCTGAACAATCAGAATACCGATGGCAACCCGACCATGAAAAGCTCGCAGCTCACGCTTGCCTTCCAGAGCCTTGGCAGCCAGCACAGTGCTGGAAAAAGACAGTGCAATAGCCAGCATCAGTGCGGTGTACCAATCCAGATCCAGAAAAAACAGGATTCCTGGGGTAAAGATGAGGCAAGAAATCATGAAGTGGATCAGGCCACCACCAATAACCTCTGGACGGGCAAGGCTTTTGAGCTTGAGTTTAAGACCCACGGTGAACAGCAGTAGTAATACACCCAGATGAGCCAGATGTTGCAGTGCGCCGGTACTTTCCGCTGGCAGCCCGATATATTCACCGGATGCTGCAATGGCAAAACCGGCAGCAAGGTAACCAATTAGCGGTGGCAGCCCGATGACACGAGCTGCCATGCCCAGTCCAAAGGCAAAAATAATCCAGATGGCTTCTGTCATGACTTTATCCTTGACGAAAAAAAGATGCGGAATTAACGCAGTTTGGCGGGTTGAAATCAAGTTTTTTGCTGCCTGTTTCCTTTTGACAACAAGAGGATAAACAGTCTTACCTGTGCAATAATGTTATTTGGCTATAACAAAAATTGGAGATGTATATGATGCGTATATACAGTATTGCCTTGCTGCTGTTGCTGTCCGTGGCAATGGTAGGTTGTGCCACGGTGGGTCAGCCTTATGCTGAACATAAGGTTCCAGAGATTAAAGTGGGCGAAACCACTAGAGCGCAGATTCAGCAGATGTTCGGTAATCCCTGGCGTACAGGCTCGGAAAGTGGCCAGCAAACCTGGACTTACGGCCATTACCGCTACAGCGCCTTTTCTGATGCCCAAACCAGTGATCTGGTGGTACGCTTTAACGAGCAGAATCGTGTAGCTTCTTATACTTTTAATCGCACCACGGCTGATCCAAGCAAGGATTCTCGTGGTCATGCCGGACCCTGATGTGATGGTTGGTTCATTAAAAGCAGTATTGCCACCAGTTGATTTGCAACCGGGGGTTTATCGTCATTATAAAGGTGCTGAATACGAGGTTTTGCATCTGGCGCGTCACAGCGAGACCGGAGAATGGCTGGTGGTGTACCGTCAGTGTTACGGGGATGGCAGTCGCTGGGTTCGTCCACTGGAGATGTTCACCGAGACAGTCAGCTTAAATGATGAAGTGATACCGCGTTTTGAGTATCTCGGAGCCAAGCCGGAACGGGGTATGGATTAAATCCCTTTTAACAGACGCAGCGGCGGCAATTGTTTTTCAGTCAGTAATAAATCTATGGCTAATGTCACTTCGGTGATGCTAGCCTTTTTTATGTCTGGTAAGTGCATGTTTAACTGGGGTGTGATAGAGCATTCGGATGGCAGGGGCTGGCCTGAGTCGATGATGGCATTCAGTCTGGGTACAAAAACATAGCGAAGCCACTGTTCAATGGTCATGGTATCCATGCAGAAAGGCGTGTTGCCATTAAAGGCATCGGCTGGCGGACAAGGTTGTTGCCAAAGTCCAGCATTATCCATGCGTACAATCAGTAGGTTGATGAGCCTGCGCAGTATGGGGTGGTTTTTTGAGTGATTATTGTGCATCTTTTCGTGTATTCCGTTGAACTCTGGAGCTGATATATGGGAATAACTGCTGGTCATCTTGTTGCAATGGCTATAGTGCTTATGACTGTCATTGTTGTGATCATGATGCACTATGAAGCAATAATCCTTCTGGGTCGATTCATGAGCGGCAGTGGTTTTCGCCGTAGACCTAAGTTTATCTGGTTGATTATGGGTTTGCTAACTGCTCATGTGGCAGAAATCTGGCTATTTGGAGTGGTGGCCTGGTGGATGATTGAGGGGTATCAGATGGGTAGCCTTGTTGGTTATGAAACCGTAGAGTTTCTGGATTACATTTATCTTTCCACTGTTACCTTCACTACTGTTGGCTTTGGTGATCTTGCACCAGCGGGCATTGTCAGGTTGCTGTACGGTACAGAATCTCTGACTGGATTTTTGTTAATTACCTGGTCTGCCTCATTTACCTACATAGAAATGGAGAAGCACTGGAAAATCAGCTGAGCGGCAGTGTTTTGCCGCTTTATTTTTGTGGTGGCTTCTGTCGTGCTCTGATTGCTTGGTAAAATTATGCAAGGTGCTGAAATGTAATGAATATTTTATCTTGGCACTAAAATTGAATGCGTAACAGCAAAGTCACTGGAGGTTGTTATGTCGATTAACTTCAAAAATGCTCTTGGAATCCATCCTGATGCGCTGAATGTACGCAGCAAGCGCTCGGAAATTCTGGCTAATAACCTGGCCAACAGTGACACGCCCGGCTACAAGGCACGTGATCTGGATTTTAAAGGCATTTTGCAGGGTGAGTATGAAAACCGCCAGCGCATGGAACTGAATCGTACCAGTCAGCGGCATATCCCTGCCGAGGGTGTGATTATGGATTCCTCCATGAAATTTCGTATTCCACACCAGCCATCCATCGATGGCAACACTGTGGAAACCAATATCGAGCAGGCAGAGTTTGCCAAGAATGCCATGGACTTCCAGAGCAGCTTCAGCTTTCTGGATAGTCGCTTCAAAGGTCTGGTCAAGGCCATGAAAGAACAGGGTTAACAGGAGCTGAATTATGTCACTGAACAAAATTTTTGATATCGCCGGAAGCGGCATGAATGCTCAGAGTGTACGTCTGAACACCACCGCATCCAACATGGCTAACGCACAGAGTGTCAGCTCCTCCATCGAGGAAACCTACCGTGCCCGCAAGCCAGTGTTTGCACCCATGCTGGAGCGATACAAGCAGGGTATCAGTGATGAATATGGTTTCCAGAACCCGGTGACCAGTTTTAATCCGCGTGATGTGGCCGGTGAAGGTGTGCAGGTACTGGGTATTGTGGAAAGCAACCAGGAACTGCAGATGCGTTTTGAGCCAAACCACCCGATGGCCAACGAAGAAGGTTATGTGTTTTACCCCAACGTGAACGTGGTGGAAGAAATGACTGACATGCTGGCGGCATCCCGCTCCTTCCAGACCAATGTGGAAGTGATGAATACCACTAAACAAATGATGCAGCGCGTACTAACTCTGGGTCAGGGTGCCTGAACCTGAGTTTTAACTGGTGCGGCAAAGTATTGCCGCTCTGATGCCGCTAGCGGCAAATGTCCAGAATACTGAAAGAGAGCGACACCATGAGCATTGAGAAAACCGACTTCTACCAGAATCTGCAGGTACAAAACCAGCAGCGGGCAGCGGAGAACACCAAAAAGAATGGTGAGCTGGGCAAGGATGACTTCATGCGTCTGCTGATTACCCAGCTGGAGAACCAGGATCCGCTGGAGCCAACGGACAATACAGAGTTCATTGCCCAGATGGCGCAGTTCTCTTCTCTGGAGGGGATTACCAACCTGAACACTACGGTGAATCAGTTTGCCACCAGTCTGCAATCCACTCAGGCATTACAAGCTTCAACGCTGGTGGGTCGCTCTGTACAGGTGTTGACTGACTGGACCGAGCTGCAGGATGGTAAGCCAGTTAAAGGCACGGTTGATCTTAAAGAATCTTCTGCTGATGTGTTTGTGGCGGTTTATTCCGGCGCGGGTGAATACATGGGTGATATTTCGCTGGGTCAGCGCCAGGCCGGTGAAGTGGCTTTTGAATGGAATGGTCTGGATACCGAAGGTCAGCCCTTCCCTGCCGGTGCTTATCAGTTCCGTGCTTATGCAGCCAGAAATGGTGAGCATGAGGGTGTTGATCTCTTCCTTTCGCGTAATGTCAGCAGTGTGGCACTGAATGCCGGTGCGCGTGGCGAAATCATGTTGAATCTGACCGGAGCGGATGAACCTGTACCGCTGCGCGACGTGAAAATCATTAACTAATTTTGTGGCAGGGGAGCGCTAACAATGAGTTTTAATATTGGTCTTTCTGGTCTGCGTGCCGCGCAGATGGATTTAAGTATCACCGGCAATAACATCGCCAACGCCAGCACGGTGGGTTTTAAACAGTCGCGTGCTGAATTTGGTGATGTGTACAGTGCTTCCATTCTGGGTACGGGTCGTAATTCGACAGGTGCCGGTGTGCTGGTAGAGCGTGTCTCTCAGCAGCATACACAGGGCAATATCAATTACACCGATCGTGCACTGGATATGGCGATTGAAGGTAATGGATATTTTATCCTCTCCAACAATGGACAGATTGAATACACCCGTGCTGGTTATTTTGACCTGGATAAAGAAGGGTATATCACCAACAACGTGGGCAAACGCCTGCAGGGTTATACTGCGGATCTGCAAGGGAATGTGCAGGGTATTATGGGTGATATGCGCCTTAGCCAGACTAACGTTGAGCCGAATGCTACTTCAAAGGTTGATGTGGAGCTGAACCTGGACTCGCGCAAAGAGAATCTGAATATCGCATTGTTTAATCCCAATGATCGCACCACCTATTCGGATGCGAATTCCACGGCTGTTTATGACAGTCTGGGTATTGAGCATGTGATTACCCAGTATTT
>NZ_JACUUA010000437.1 GCF_014859565.1 Marinospirillum sp.
GCTGACTGATGAGGATCATCAAGCCAATATTGAGGAGTTGAATACCAGCCTGCCAGAGTTGTTGACCCAGCTATTGCCACAAAGCACGGAACAGCAAGCCATCAATGCCACAAACTGCACTGGCCGTGTTGGTTTCCGCTGCACCTCACCGGATTACCTGCCACTGGTTGGCCCCGCCCCTGTTGCTGAACGCTGGCAAATGCTTTACCAGGATCTGAGCTATAACGCCCAACTGAGTGATCTACCCGCTGCCGAGAATTATCCTGGCCTATGGCTAAATATTGGTCATGGTTCACGCGGGCTAGCCAGTATTCCGCTGGCCTCTGAACTACTGGTGAGCCAGCTGTTGAATGAACCAGCGCCAGTGGCAAAAGAGCTGGTGGAAAGCCTGCATCCCGGACGTTTTATCATCCGCGAGCTAAAACGAAAAAAACTCAGTCGGGCTGATGTGTCAGCAGTTTCCAGCTGATTTCACCAGCTTCCGACACCTGATATTCAAACAGCGCCTGCCCACGAACATGGCCGTCTTCATAGATCGCCAGTACCCAGTGGCGATTCAGCACCACGGATTCTTCCAGCACAAAATCCATGCTGCCACCCAGCACCGGCTGCTGCGGAATCAAATCCCTGCGCTCAGACAAGCTCTGCAGGATACGCCGCTCCGGTCTGGCCCCAAACCCCAGCTGCCGTCGATCCGCATCACTCAAGCCATGCACCGGCTCTGGCCTTGGGCGATAACTGCGAGGATCGGGCACGGTCTGCATTTCTGCTTCCGGTGGCACCGCCACAGGTGCCGGACTCGGCTCTTCGGGTCTGGGTAATAACAATGAAATGATCAACCCCAGCAATACCAGGGGAAGCAGATAACGTTGGAATCTCATACAATTTATCCCCAAAAAAAAGGCGACCCTCACAGGTCGCCTTTATTAAGACTCAGACTGTCAGCTTTTACCAGCGCGCTTACGCTCGTTTTCTGTCAGGAATCTTTTACGCATACGGATGAAGTTAGGCGTCACTTCGACCAGCTCATCATCATCAATGAACTCCAGTGCCTGTTCAAGGCTGAACTTCACTGGCGGAGTCAACTGGATGGTTTCATCGTTGCCGGAGGCACGCATGTTATCCAGTTTTTTCGCTTTAGTGGGGTTCACTGCCATGTCACTGTCGCGAGAGTTGATGCCAACAATCATGCCTTCATACACTTCCACACCCGGGCCAACAAACAGACGACCACGATCCTGCAGAGTAGTCAGAGCGTAAGCCAGCACCTTGCCGGTCGCCATGGAGACCAGTACACCGTTAACACGATGATCAACAGAACCCTCTGCAATCGGACCGTAATGATCAAAAATACTGGTCAGAATGCCGGAACCGGAAGTCAGGGTCATGAACTGGTTACGGAAACCGATCAGACCGCGTGAAGGAATGATAAAGTCCAGACGCACACGACCC
>NZ_JACUUA010000143.1 GCF_014859565.1 Marinospirillum sp.
GTGCCCGGAGCCGGAATCGAACCGGCATGACCGTTAGGTCGAGGGATTTTAAATTCTCTGAATAGATTAACTTTGTCTAACTTTACCAAGATAAACAAAGGCTTAGCGTTTAACAAAGCCTTTTTATCTAACCCTGTCTAACTGCTGCGTGGTCATTATGTGGCATTAAAGCCCTAATAATTTTTTATTGCCTTCCACCCTGGAACCATAGTTCGGCAACTCTGGCCGCTACTCGGTATCCGTCCCTGTTTTCTTCAACGTCTCTCGGATTCCTTCAACTTCCGGGCTTATCTGTCCCTGTTCGGGCATCGTTTCGCCTGTCATTAACCACCAGCGTAATTCTGGAAAAACCCTTCCTAGTGCATCCAGCTCATCAAGTGAGCAGCGTGCTTTTCCTCTCTTTATGTTGTTCCACCTGTCTTCTTTTATTCCCGTCTTTCTTTCCAGTCCCCTTGCTCCGTGCTTTTCAATTAACCATAAAACTCTATCAGATGTTGCATTGCTCATAGTGAATACTCATAGATTGTACTCTTTACAAGATACTCTGTAGCCGGTACTATTTACCATGTAGTCAGTAACACGTAACTACATCTAACTATCAACCCATTCTAGCAAGGTAAACAGCTATGAACCAGTTGCCCGAAAACCAGCAGCAACCCATGCCAGACTTTTCAGTCCTGCGGCATACAGCCATAACCCCATTGGTCAGTCGTGAAAAATTCGCTGAGTTGGTCGGAATCGAACCCGGTGTAGTCCTTGGATGGTGTAACAAGGGTTATCTTCCGACTGTCCCTATGGGTCGCCACTCTCTCGTTAATCTTGCGAAGCTCTCCCAACAGTGTTTAGAACATGGAGGTGCTGTATGAATACTAAGGTCCGCTTCTATCAAGGTCTGGACTACCTGCTTTCCCATGTTGACGGTTTTGGTGTTAATAAAACTCAGGTTTCAGGTGAAAACGGAGCCACTTTAGTTAATATCTGTCATATCGAAACTGAGATTTTACTTTCATTTGATGATTCTATATGTCCGGCTGTATGGTCTTACCATGTTGGTGATGTTAGTTCAGAGCCTAAGCAATTTTTAACTGTTCAGGATTTGGCTTTATTTATCTGCAATTATCACGGCCTTGATTTTGTTTTTACCGGCTCTGTTTTTGAAGATGTTGGTGCGCAGTTAGTCGATTATCCTTTTAAGTTAGTTGATGAAGATTCGGGCGTTAAAACTACACGTTTAGTATTTAGTCCTTCGCTTCAACAATATTTGCTTAGGCGTATGCCGCTTAGACAGCGTCAGCGCGTTTTAAGTTATCCGCATCTCAGTTCTTTTATTCGTAAAAGGATTGAAAGGCTTAATAAAATTGCCGCTTCACGTCCACCGGTTAGTTCATCTAACTGGCGGGATCATGTTTATGGAAAAGGTGCCAGCTCATGACCAGAAACCTTTTAAAACCCATGCGAATTGCTCTCCCGATAGAGCGTTATAGCGATTTAATGCGAATTGCCGCTGATCATCAGTGTTCTATCAATCAAATGGGCGAAAAAATCATTCTGGGTTATATCGCCCAGCAGCAAAAACGCGCTGCTGTTTCTGAAACCGCTACTTCTGGTGCCAGCTGAATGTTTATTACCTGCCCGTCACCCGTCGCCTGGTCGCGTAGCACTTCGGGCACCACCAGAGACGCGGCGCAAGGCTGCGTATGCACCCTTGCGGCTTGGCCTTGCGCCGCGTCTCTGGTTGGTGCCAGTGCTCAACAAGCGACAACGGCGGCAGGTGTCGGAGCAGGAACACCTGCCCCGAGCCCAGAGCAGGGAGCGGGTGGTTTTGGGTTTTCCGCGTTAGGGATTGAAGGGGCATGTTCACAGCGCAAGCTTTTCAGCGCTGGGAATGAGCGTCTAGCGAACCCCGGAAAGCCCGGCGGCTCTGCCGTAACGCCCAAAAGATTTTGACCTTTACAGACTTTAAGGAATTAAAACCATGTTGAATTTTGACGCTGTAGATTTAACCCAAAAAACAAAGGCTTATGTTGCTTCTGTATCCCGTTACTCAATGGACGGAAATGAAGGTTGTAATGTTTTTTGGGTGCAAGCTGCTGACACTAAAGCAGAAAACCGCATTGGCTGGGAGATTATGAAGTCCTCCGCTGAAATGGATCTGTTTGATGAGTTCCGCCGTATTGATGATGGTAATTGGCCAAAACTGATGGAATTTGAATACACCCACAAAGCAATGGGTGGCGGCAAGGCAGGGTTCCATATTGTCAGCTTTGAGCTTGTGGAACAAAAGGCTAAACCTGCCACCTCTGCACCTGCTGACAAAACCCAGCAGAACAGCCAGAACAAAGGTTAAGGAAAATTCGTTATGACTGCTGTAACCCACGTTTGCACTGAATGGCACCAGAACAGCAATGGCTGGTATCTCTGTTCCCAGCTTACTGAGGCATCAGCAGTTATAGCACCCGGTTTGGAACCGCTGGCTTTAGCGGCTCCATTTTCAGCAGGCTTTGGCCTGGTACTCGTGTCGGCTGCTGCGGGTGCAGCAATCGGCTTAATCATCCGGTTCGTAAGAACCTAAACAACCAAGAAGGTGAACATTATGGATTATGCAACTCTGACCGGCTCTGTGGATTTCTCCGGCGTTTTGACTGCCGGTGCTGCTGTAGGCGCTGCCGTAATCGGCGTTTATGTGGCAATCAAGGGTTATCAGCTCGTTAAGTCCTTCGTTACTAAGTAATAGAAGGCGCAAAAAGAAAGCCCTGCCGGTTCAGTAGGTCGCGCAGGGCTTTCTGTTATCAGTACAACAGAAAACAAAAGGAGTCTTCACAATGCTAGATTTGAATACCGTAATGTTAATGATAGGCGCAATCTGCGGCTTTGCTTTTACAAGCATGTGGAGATTTTAATTATGAAATTAAAGATATATTCGATTCTTTTTTTATTTTTTTGTTTTTCGCCTTACGTTTATTCTTCGACTTGCCCCGTACCAGTCGAGGTTGTGTATGGAACGGGTAACGCTACTACTTTATGCCATAGTTATACTGGTGACTGTGCACCTCCTAGCCCTAGTTTTCAACCCTCAGACAGTTACGGCTCAACTTGGATACTTTACGCCTTATCATCTAGTTGGTCGGGCGGCGGAACCTATAAAACGGATCATTCTGGACCACAGTACACATATAAGGATTTTTCAGTTCCAACAGTTACATATTATTTTAGAAATTCCTCTGATAGAAGTTATGCGTGGAATAATAAAGATACTTGTCCTCCTGAACCTCAGCTTAATCCACCTAAAACAGACGAAGAATGTTCTTCTGAGTTTTCAGGTTCAGGTACTTATACCCTTAGCCTTCTTGAATCTTCAAGTTCTTTCGAGTCAATGGGTTGTAAGATTTCGAAGTCTAATGACATTGTAATGTGCATACCTAACCCTGACGGCACAACAAAAGATTGCACCAGTGAATGGGTCGCTGAATCCACTGGTGAAGAATATGATCCTGATCCACCTGAAGGAACAATAAATTTTGTTCCTTTTCCTGATCCTGAGCCGGAACCTGATCCGACAGAACCCACTGATCCTACATACCCGACTGATCCGACTGATCCCGGTGCCGGTGGTGATTCCGGTGGTGATAGTGGTACCGGCTCCGGTGGCGGTGGTGGTGGCGGTGGTGGTGGTGGTGGTGGTGGTGGTGCTACTCCCACTGATCCAGAAGATCCAACAGAACCCACTGATCCAGAAGATCCAACAGAACCCACTGATCCAGCTGATCCAGCTGATCCCGGTACTGGCGGCGGTGAAGGTGGCGGTGAAGGTGGCGGTGATGGTGGCACAATCTCGTTTCCCGGCGATTTTGGCGATGGTGATGGTGATGGTGAAGGCACTGGAGACGGTGAAGACACTGGAGGCGGTGAAGGCACTGGAGGCGGTGAAGGCACTGGAGACGGTGAAGGCAATGGAGACGGTGAAGGCACTGGAGACGGTGAAGGTGATGGTGACGGTGATGGATACGGCCAGCCGGGTGATGGTACTGGATTTGGCTTAGAAGATCATGAGGCAAGAACAGTTAAAGAGGTCATTGATGAGTATTGGGTAAGGATTGCAGAAGCTCCCGTTTTTAATCCTAGTATAGGGCTGAATGTATCAACGTCCAGTTGCCCGACTTTTAATCTGTCCATGGGTATTTGGGGTAATCATACTTTGGATCAGCATTGTTCCCTTTTGAGTCAGTATGAAAGTTTGATCTCTGCAATTTTTTTGTTTGGTTTTGCCTTTCTGGCTATCAGGATTGTCTTGTCTGCATAGGGGGTTATCATGTTAGAGGATTTGGGTAATTTTATAATGAATATTCTGCTCTGGCTTTATGAACAGGTGCAGGATTTGGTTCAATGGTTTTTTGATGGTCTGGAATATCTCTTTATAGAATTGATATTGTCGCCTGTGCTTAATGCTTTGGCTTCGCTGCTTGAGTCTATCCCTCTACCTGACTGGTTTACCCATGGGACTGTTAGTGTTGGGTCTGCTGGATATTTTATTGCTATGGCTGAGGTGCCAGCAGGTATAACAATGATTATTTCTGCTTATACCATACGCTTCTTAATCCGCCGTATTCCAGTTATCGGGTGATTTATGTCCATACTTGCATTTATTGGTTTGCCCGGTTCAGGGAAAAGTTACGGTGTTGTCCAGAACGTTGTTGTTCCTAACCTAAAAAAGCGCAGAACCATAGTTACCAATCTGCCTTTGATTGCTGAAAAACTCCGAGAGGATTTATTCAGTCCGTTTGAGGCACTCCCTGTTCATCTGCTGACTGATGAACAGTTTCAGACTGAGGATTTATTAAAAAAATATCCCGGTGCTGTATTTATTATTGATGAAGCACAGCGATATTTCCCAGCCGGTATGACTGAGGCAAAGCTACCCGGTCATTATAAAGACTTTTTTTCAATGCATCGGCATTCTGCTTGCCCGGAAACCGGCTTTACCTCTGAGATTGTGCTTGTTTCTCAATGCACGTCAAAAATTGCTAGTCCGGTGCGTACCTTGGTCGAATACACCTATATTGCTAAAAAAATGTCATCAGTAGGTGCAGATAATCGCTATAGGGTCGATGTTTTCGAGGGTTGCCAATCCATAAAGTTTAAGAGAGGTCAGTTTGTCCGGCAAATATTTGGCAAATATGAAGCCCCATTCATTCACTATTACAAAAGCCACACCCAGTCATCTGATAATGTAGTCGCAAATGAAAGCAGGGCTGATGCTCGTGCGTCAGTATGGAAGTCTGGCAAGGTTAAAGCCTATTTAGGGGCTATGATCGCTGCACCTATACTTATTGTTATAGCTTTTTATCAAGTCGGTTCAGCTCTTAACCCTGAACCTGTTGAAGAAAAAGCGCCTGTAACTTCTGCACCAAAGCCCCAGCAGCAGCCTGATAATTCACCCGGTTTAATCGCTGAAACGACTACATCCGCAATAAACCCTAATTATAATTCCGCTAAAAAACAAGCTTTTACCTTGCCCGATATGCTCAAGGATTCAGAAACCGACTGGATACACTTCTCGTTAACTGAGTTGGGCGCTCGGTCTGTTTATCGGGCTGTCACTATGGAACCTGTGAAACTGGATGTTTCCGGCCTTGAGCCATCGCCAGAGTGGCGATTGGCCGGTTACATCAGTAGGCCGGATGTTCAGCCATTGATACACGCTGTTAATTCATCTGGATCTGTTCGCCGAATCCCTCGGCATGATTGCATTTTTTACGCGCAGATTTCTGATTACGTTTGTGTGATTGGTTCGTATCAGGTCACTACATGGTCAGGCCAGCCCAGCGATTTCGGGTCTATGGCAACCCATCAGGCACCGAAAACGATACACCACACGGCACCGTGACCACCCTCTAGCAGGTCACGCAGAAAATCAAAAAACAGCCTATTAGCTAACTATATCTAACAACGGAAAATTAAACATGATTGAAAAATGGAAACGTACCAGTCTTGAAGCCCTGTGCTCCAATGACCTATACGACACACGCGGTAATATCATGATTTCCGAAGCTGGGCAGGTTGATACATCCGCCTTTAAAATCCTGTCCTCAACAGTTGACACTATACGACAGTTATACAAAGGCGTTCTAAAGTCTGACGTTCTGGAAAAGCTCCAGCACTGTTATGACACCCATACTAATTTTACTACGTCCAAAGGTGTCGAGTTTGCTGTGGGTGGCGCTATGGTTGGCGGCTATAAGTTTAAGTTGCAAAACAACGACATAGGTCTGATTGTGTTGGTGAAACACCGTTACCATGATGAAAAGCTTGATGCACCCCACCTGAAAATCGATCTTTCATCCAAACTGATAGAATCCCTAGATCCTGTAGAAACACAGCAATATTTAGACAAAATAGCATCCTACTGGCTGAATGATCCGCAGCCAACAGGTTGTGCTGTCCATATGGCAAGCGATATACAGGGCTGGAAGCCTCCCGGCGATTTCCTCTCTAGATTCGTCTGCCGTTCTAAGCGTATTTCCGTCAATACAGGCATATCTCAAATGTCGATGGAAGCGGGTGAAATCGCCACTACTTATAATTATGGCCAGTCTCTCCTGTTCGGTACTGCTCGTGCTCTACAGTGTGCCATTTATAACAAGACTGCTGAGGCAAAATACAGGGGCAAATTGCACTATTGGGAAGCTCTGTGGGGTCGTCTGGGTGGTGATGAACCCTTTACCTCTGCCTATGATCCAGAGCAGCCCGTTTGGCGTGTAGAGTTCCGTTTCCATCAGTCTGTTATCAAGGAATATGCTTCTGGAACCCTAGACAAAACTGGCCGCTATGATTTTTTGAATACTGCAACAGGTGAGCAGGTCGGTACTGACTGGCGTTTGCTCCGATACATTGACATCGTGCCCCATTTGTCCGGCCTGTGGCGTAAAGCTGCCTCAAGTTTCCGGCTGGATACCAAGCGCGGAAAATTGATTGATCCTTGGTGGCAGCGTCTGGCCGATGATCCTCTTTTTTTTGAGACTGAGCAAAAGCTAGAGTACAGACGGGTAAAGCGTCCAGCGGGGCAGGGTGGTGAAAAGAACATTCAGCTAGGCTTGGGCAATCTGTTGTCAATTTATGCCCGTCAGCGTTTCACCTCCCAGATGGCTATAAACTGCTTGATGGCATCCGGTATATGGCCTGAATTGGTCGGGTATTACGCTGCTCGTGATGTGAATCAAAGCCAGCTGATGGAGTTGATAAAGCAAAAGTTAATACAGCGGCGCTTGGTGGGGTCTACCTGATGGCTGTAACTCAGTTACCAAGTGGGCGTTGGCTTGTTGACGTTAACCCGTCCCGTGCTACCAAGCGCGTTAGGCGCGTAAGAAAAACAAAGGCGGAAGCTCTCAGGCTTGAGCGTGAATTGCTGTCTAAATTTGAGGCCGGACACGATTTAATGCCCAAAAAAGATACCCGGTCATTTTTAGAGTTGATAGAGCTGTATTATGACTTGCATGTCCGGCATTTGACGTGCAAAAAGCCTTACGCAACCCTGCTTATTTTGTGCAAGCTGTCCGGCAACCCACCGGCTTACAGGTTAAATTCTGCATGGTTTCACGGTGTCAGGGCTGAGCGTTCCAAAACAGTTGGAGCCAACACCCTTAACCATGATCGGGCATACCTTCATGCAATGTTCAACAAGCTGAAGCGTTCCGGTCATTGGTCGGCACCTAATCCGGCTGCTGATACCGACAAGATAAAACATAATCAGCCTGAAATGTCCTTTCTGTCACAAGAACAGATCCACCTGCTTCTGACTGAGCTATCCCGCTCCAGATCGCGTCATGTCTACCCTGTGGCCTTAATCTGTCTCTCAACGGGTGCTCGTTGGACTGAAGCGGAAACCCTGACACGTCAACAAGTACAAAACGGTTCTATCAGTTTCTGGAAAACCAAAAGCAAAAAGCCCCGGCATATACCCATCACTCCGCAGCTGGAAGCACTCATAAATAACCATCAGGCGTATTCAGTGAACCGGCTTTTTGCTGGATGCTATACCGCTTTCACTCTTGCACTTCAAAAAACAGGTATCCAGTTGCCTAGGGGTCAGCGAACACACGTCCTGCGTCACACGTTTGCCAGCTGGTTTATGATTAACGGTGGGAACCTCCTGCACCTGCAAAAAATACTCGGACACTCGACCATTGAAGTAACCATGAGATACGCGCATTTGGCACCCGGACACCTCGAATCGGCGCGGGAATTTAACCCAGTTCGGAATCTCGGTGGTCATAATGTGGTCAGTGTTCGGGGTTCAGGCTGATTCGCTCGCCGGTGAAATGCTGTAAGTTCTTGATTTTATTGGTGCCCGGAGCCGGAATCGAACCGGCATGACCGTTAGGTCG
>NZ_JACUUA010000013.1 GCF_014859565.1 Marinospirillum sp.
AAAAAACTATGGATGAGTTGCAAATAAATTTGGGGGACTGATTGGGGGACTGCTTTTCTTTTCCATAAAAAAAGCCCTGAAAAATCAGGGCGTTAGTGTGTATTCTTGGTGGAGGGCCAGGGATTCGAACCCTGGGAGGGCTCACACCCTCGTCGGTTTTCAAGACCGATGCTTTCGACCACTCAGCCAACCCTCCAACACGGCGCGTATCTTATCAGCTGGTTGGTTGGTGTCAACAGCTTTTTATCATTTGGTCGCTGAAATCTGCGTTAACTCAACTGCTTGTCTTAACGGTAGATAGGTTGTACGACCTGCAGCTCTGCTTTGATGCGAGCAATCAGTCGGGGTAAAGTTGTTTTAACTCATCCTGTGGCGGGTGTCCGGATGCATGAATCTCGCCGCAGTGAACGATTGATGCAGGTGATGGATGAAATCAATCAACAGCAGGGGCGTAATACGTTGGTTATGGGTGCCAGTCGACCGGTGGCCAACTGGCATATGAAACAAGAGCATCGCTCACCGGCCTACACCACCAGTTGCAAGGATCTTCCCCGAGTTGTGGCACGATGAGCAGTGGTTATCAGGCTGTTTTTTTCAGCTCTGTGGTGGTGATGGGGGTGGGGGCAGTTTTGGTTGCCTGAGTTTTTGCAGCATCCTGGCTTGCATGGGATAGATATTCTTTAGGTGCTGATTTGCTGCTGCCTGCCATACAAAATCCACCGGCGGTTGCAACATAGCATTTCCTGGACATATCAGTCTCCTGCTCTTCATGGTGTGAATGGAGCGGTAAACAAATACCACGGATGTGTTTCAGTTTGTTCGAGATGAACCTTAACCAGATTCTGCTATGAAGGGAAGCAATTTATTGTGCATTGCACAAAAAGTCTAATACCGAGCTTCAGGAGAGTTTATCCAGCCGGAAATGCCCTTCACTGCCCTGGCGCAGCAGCTGGTTCAGTTCTGGCAAGAGTTTGCGGAAATCATCTGCCATGGAGTAGGGCGGGTTAATCACCAACATACCGCTGCCGGTCATGCCAAATCCACTGTTATCGGGTAATGGGCAGTGCTCAATCCGTAATAGATCAGGGATGCCTGCATCCCGAAAACGCTTGATCCAGGATTCCGTTTGCTGGCGTTGCAGTACCGGATACCAGATGGCATAGGTCCCTGTGGCAAAACGCTGTAAACCATCGGTGACGGCTTGCAACACCTTGTTGTAGTCCTCTTTGATTTCATAAGAGGGGTCAATCAGTATCAGGCCGCGACGTTCTCTGGGTGGCAGATTGGCTTTTAATCCGGCAAATCCATCACTTTCGCTGACTTTTACACGACGATCTTTTTCAAAACATTTAGCGAGGATCTGGTGATCACTGGGATGGAGTTCATGCAATTGCAGTCGATCTGTTGGTCGTGCCAGTTGGGCAGCCATCGCAGGTGAACCCGGATAGAAATCAAGGCGCGAAGCTTTGTTGAAGCTTTCAACCAGTGTTTTGTACTCTTGCAATAATGGATGTTGCAAGGGCTGATCAAATAATCGCTGAATACCTTGCTGATGTTCTGAGGTTTTTGTGGCTTGTTCACTGCGCAGGGAATACAGCCCAGCACCGGAATGAGTATCCAGATAACACCAGGGTTTATCTTTGTGATTCAGGTAGCTGAGGATGTAGAGCTGGCTCAGGTGTTTGAGTAGATCGGCAAAGTTGCCAGCATGATAACTGTGGCGGTAGCTGAGCATGGGATTCATCCGGGCGGTGTGACAGGGGCTGCGATTCTAACAAAAAAGCCACCGCTGGGGTGGCCTTTTATGTGCAGTGGATGGCTGCAGAAATTCGGTATCAGACCCAGCCTTGGGCGCGGGCATGAGCTTCCATTTCGGTGTAACCGCCAATGTGTTCCTTGTCGATGAAAACCTGTGGCACGGTTTCAACCGGTTTGCCGATGGTTTTTTCCATATCCGCTTTGGTGATGCCTTCTTCGTGGATATCAATATAACGATAGGTGGCACCTTGTGATGCTTCCAGCTTGTCAGCCAGCTCTTTGGCGCGAACACAATAAGGGCAGCCGGGACGTCCAAAAATTACGATATGCATCATGTACCTCAGAATATTAGGTGTTTAACAATGGAAGCCAGTTTCGGCCACTATGATAACCAATTCCAATGTAAATTTCCTAAATGGCTGATTGTGGGTTGCTATGGTCTGTGGTGGCGGACAGTGGTCACAAAATGAAACGCCCCGCCGAAGCGGGGCGCAGACTGGATCCAAGGACCTGAGTGTCTTCTCAATCTGGATTGAGATTCTTGCCTGTTGAGCCAAGTTTCCTTTCCTGAACGCTCAGGAGCAATATTACGCATCTGGAGTGTTGGCGAATAGCTGCATAAAGCTGCGGGTCTTGTAGGAGATTGCGTACAAATATGTTTGATTGCCTTAAATAATACCATGTATATGGGGGATCCAGTCAAACGGATCGGTGGACAGACAGGGGATTTCGGCTGCAACCCATCCCTGACCCGGTTGCAGCTGCTCCCGTAGCTCCATCACCACCTGCTCAACCGTCTGGGTATCCGCTAGACACAGGCAGATAATTTGGCAGTGGCGGATCAGGTCTCGTAACTGCTGGTGAACAATCGCGCCATCAGCCCAATGCCAATAAAACCGATACGTTCTTGTGGAGTGGTTGGTGGAGTGTTGGGTTGATTCATGATTAATCCTGCAAAGTTCTGGGTTAAAACTATAGATAAACACGTTTAACACGAGGCAACAGGCCGGTCAGTAGGGTGTAACTGATGGTGTCACAATACCCAGCAACATCATTAACGGGCAGGTGCTTGCCCCACAACTCCACTTCATCGCCGGGTTGAGCAGTTGATTGACTACCCAAATCCACAGTTATCATATCCATGGAAACACGACCGGCCAGCCTGTATTTTATACCGTTAACTAATATCGGTGTGCCGTCAATAGCCTGACGTGGGTAGCCGTCACCGTAACCACAGGCCAGTACACCAATACGGGTTGCTTGTGTGGTTGTAAAGCGGCCACCATAACCCACCGGTTCACCGGCTGGGAGGTCTCTGACACTGATCAGGCGTGTTTTTAAAGTCATCACCGGGCGCAGTTGATCACCCAGCGGGTGACCGGGTGCAAAGGGTGATGCGCCGTACAGCATAATGCCGGGGCGTAGCCAGCTCTGATGGCTTGCAGGGAGGTTAAGTGTAGCGGCAGAGTTGGCAAGACTGACTGGGCACTGCAAAGCCTGTTGTATGCTGTTGAAGCGTTGGATCTGCTGGTCACTGGTAGTGCTGAATGGATCATCTGCACAGGCAAAATGAGTGATCAGTGTGACTGAAGCCACCGCCGGATGCTGAACCAGTTGTTGGTAAGCCTGAGGGGTTTCATCAGGATGCAGACCAAGACGGTGCATACCAGTATCTATTTTTAACCAGAGTTTCAGGCTTTTTGCGGGCTGGGGTGTTTGCTCCAGTGCCTGCAGCAGCAGTTTGATCTGCCATTGGCTGTGTAATACCGGCTGATAAGCACGGGCAAAAATCAGCGGTAATTCTTCGGCCTCAAAAAAACCTTCGAGTAGTATCACTGGCTTTTGAATGCCAGCCTGATACAGAATTTCAGCTTCTTCAATGCAGGCGACACCAAAGGCTGGAGCCAGATCCTGCAGTGCTTCTGCCACGGTAACAGCGCCATGACCATAAGCATCCGCCTTAACAATCGCTAAGGCTGTAGATGTTGCAGACTGGCTGAGTGCCAGCTGATAATTGTGCCGCAAAGCAGAAAGGTTAATTTCTGCAATCAGGGGGCGAGCCATGCTGCTGCTCCGACAGTTTAATCTCAGGGGGTTGGATGTTACCTAATATTGTGGATGCCTTCACATGTTGATGTCATCTGTTATTGCACACCGGGGTGCTCGAGGACAGGCAGCAGAAAACAGTTTAAGAGCCATTGAGCTGGCAGCAGAGCAAGGTTGTGTCTGGGTTGAGCTGGATGTGATGCTCAGTGCAGATCAGGTGCCGGTGATTTTTCATGATAATCAACTGGATCGCTTGACCAATGGTTTTGGTGCGGTGAAGGATCATCACTGGGTTGAATTACAGCGATTAAAAGTTCATCCACCCCGTGGTTTATCAGAAACAGCACAACGCATCCCGTCATTACATCAGGCTTTGCAGAAACTGCAGCAGCTTGGATTAGGGCTGAATCTGGAAATCAAGCCTAACCATGCTGCTGATCGGATTAAAACCCTGCAACTCAGTCTTGAGGTACTGCAGGAGTTTCCCGGCGTGCCGGTGGTCTTATCAAGCTTTCGGCATCAGGCTCTGGAAGAAGCAAAAAAACTGGCACCTCACTTGCCGCGTGCCGTTTTGTGGGAAGGCTTACCCGCTGACTGGCAACAAAAAGCGCAGGCGCTGGAGGTACGGGCAGTACATCTGGCAGCATTTGCTTTACGTCGTTGGCAGGTGGCTGAAATCCGCAGCCTGGGTTTGGAAGTGTATATTTATACCGTTAACTCAGTAAAGCAGGCTCAGCATTTTAAATCCTGGGGGGTAACGGGGATGTTCAGTGATTATCCCGATCGGCTGTTGCAACTGCCCGGTTGGCGCAGCAGGCAGTTGCAGGCTTATGGTGAAGTGGTCTGATCAACTGGCATCGGCTTTCAACAACAAGCGAGTCAAATCAGCATGGATATCCGGGGTGGTGATCACCCAGTCACGGGTATCCATGTAAAAGGGTTTAAATTCATTGGGATAGAGGTGACTGAGTTTGGCTCCGGCTTCTTCAGCAATCAGCACGGCAGCGGCAAAATCCCACAGGCTCAGGCTTTCGTAATAACCATCCAGCGAACCATCCGCAACATGGCAGATATCCAGGGCAGCGGAACCACAACGCCTTAAATCCTGACATTCCGGCAACACCCAGGCCAGCCTGCGAATCAGGTAATCAAGCTGGCTTTTGTCGTAAGGAAAACCGGAGGCAATTAATGCCGGGCGCAGTTTATCGAGTCCACTGGTACGAATGGGGGTTTGATTACGGAAGGCACCTTCGCCCTTGATCGCGGTATAAGTCTCTTGCAGAAAAGGGGCATGAACAACGCCCACCTGTGGTACTCCCAAGCTGTAAAAACCTATGGATATAGCTACATGGGGTTGTCCATGAGCAAAGTTCACCGTGCCGTCGATGGGATCAAGAATCCATAATGCCGTGGCTTGTTCTGCATCAGCTGTGCTGGTGTCGTTTTCCTCGCTGAGAATACGATCTTCCGGAAAAGCACTACGCAGTTGGCCGCAAAGATAATCATCAATTTCCTGATCGGTGCTGGTGACCAGCTCCTGATAATCCTTGTAGGATTGGCTAAAATCTCCCACTTCACGTGCTTTTTGCAGCATGTTTCCGGCATTAAGGGCAATTTTTTCAGCAAAACGCTGGCGTTTTTCGAGTTCTTCGAGGGGCAGGGTGATTGGATGGATAAAGTTCACGAGGCAGCCTTTTGATTGACTTTGGGTGGATCAAGGGTAGCATTTCCGGCATTTCAAAAAAAAGGTTGATCTGATGGATGGCAAATTAACAACAGGATTAGGCTGGTTTTTTGGCTGCTCACTGATTCTGGTTGGCTTCTGGTTGACTGGTTTTTATTTTCTGACTGGCGCAGCCCTGGCTCTGGTGGGTTTTTTCTGGTGGCCACCGAGTCGCAGCCGCATTGTTGAAGCACTGGGTTTACCCCCGATGCCTGCACTTCACGCAGGATTAACCCTTTGCCTGTTAGTGGTGGCTTTGTTTGCGTTTATTGGTCGTTATTCTGCACAGCTGGAGGTTCAGGCACTGGAAGCGGGTTATCCCAGTGTTGAGGCTTGGCAGCAAGCAGTGCGTGAAAAACCTGAGCAGCCCTGAACAGTGTTTCAAAGTGTCAGTGATATGGCTTTTGGTGTATTGATCTACTCATGCAGAGGCTATTTGTAAGTCTCTGTAATTATGCGTCCTTATGCTCATGCACTGGACGGGCAGCTCGGTTAAAATCCATAAAACTCTGATACTGCAGGATTCTGAATAATTATGCCCAAGGAAAAAGATCAGGAACTTCATCCACTCGAAGAAGGTGAAATCGAGCTGAATATGACGCTTCCCTGGACTATTTACAATGCCAGCGGTCAGTTATTGATGAGAGAAGGTGCCGTCATTGATAACCAGCGCAAGCTGGACAATCTGCTGGACAAAGGCCACCGTCAGAAAAGTGGGCCACCACCCGGCGCTGAAGTTGATGAAGGGCCGCCACCCGGTGAGCCACAACCGGTCAAGTTTGCTGAAAACAGCAATCCTTTTGCTGAGCTGGATGAAATTGGTTATCAACTTGATAAGTTGTTTCAGCGGATCGAAGAAAATACCGCCAAACCCGGCGAAATTCAGCGTAAAACCTATGATATGGCTACCCAGATTCAAGGTCTGGTGCTGCTTAACTCTGATGCCGTGCTGGGGGCTGTACACCTGAATCGTGAACATCCGTACATTATCCAGCATCCGCTGCATGTGACCGTGATGGCGGCTTTGATTGCACGCACACTGAATGTTCCTCAACCGGCTCAGTTATCCATGCTTTCTGCAGCTCTGACCCAGAACGTAGGCATGAATGCCTACCAGATGCGGCTTCATGCTCAGGCAGAATCTCTGGATACAAAACAGCGAGAGCAGGTGAACCAGCATCCGCTGGAAGGTGTCAAAATGCTCAGTGCTACCGGGGTGAAGGATAATCTGTGGTTGCAGGTGGTTTTTCAGCATCATGAAAAGGCTAATGGCAAGGGTTATCCCAAGGGTTTAAAAGGCACCCAAATACGCCCAGAAGCTCGCATTGTGGCATTAGGTGATGTTTATGCTGCACTGGTCAGCGGTCGTCCACACCGTCCGGGGTTGAGTGCTCAGCAAAGCCTGAGATCCATCTTTCTGGAGCGTGGGCAGCAGTTTGATCCCAAGTTGAGTATGGTGTTTTTGAACGAGTTGGGGATTTACCCACCAGGTGCCTGTGTAAAGCTGCGTAATGGTGAGCTGGCTGTGGTGGTACGCCGAACATCAGATAGCCGTGCCCCGATGGTCACCAGTGTTATGGATGATCATGGGCAGTTGTTTATGCGCCTGCAGGAGCGGGACACCAGTGATTACAAGTATTCGGTGATATCCGCCATCCACCCGCAGCAGTTGCCCAGACTGAATCCAACCCTCTTGTGGGGGATTCGACTCAAGCGCGTTAATTGATAATGACTGTAAGGAGGGAAGTTGTTGATGCCCGTTTTTTTGCGCAGCACCCTGCCGGTTCTGTTCCTGTTGTGTCTGGCTCTGCTGCCGGTGGCCGCCAGAGCTGAAATCACGGCAGAAGATGTTAATCTGCGAATTGATACCTTTGATGAAATTGATCGTTTATTCAAAGCATTACGTTTTAAAGTAGTGAATCAGCGTAGTGACAACCGCCAGGGTGCTATGGTGTATTCCCGTGAGCTGGTGGAACTCTCTTATCGACTCCCCGCACTTTTTGATGAACCCTCACCTAGAGAAATCTATCCGCAAAGTCGCGCCCGCCCAGAAATCTGGAACCGCAAGGCGCGTTACGACTTTTTACTGGATGAGTTTCTAGATAATCTGGAAATGATTCACGATCACCTGGACAAAGGTCAGATGTCTCAGGCTGGACAGCTGATTGATCGTACCGCACAGAGCTGCCGACGTTGTCATAATACCTTTCGTTACCGATAATGGGCGCTGAAACCCTCAATACAGGAAATTGATATGGCTGGATATGATTTTGACCTGCTGGTGATTGGAGCAGGTTCTGGTGGTGTACGTGCGGCTCGTATGTCTGCTGCCCAAGGAATTAAGGTCGGGATCATTGAAGATCGTTACTGGGGTGGAACCTGTGTTAATGTGGGTTGTGTGCCCAAAAAACTCTACTCCTATGCGGCACATTTTGCTGAAGACTTTGCTGATGCCGCTGGTTATGGCTGGTCCATCAGCAAGCCGGAGTTCAGCTGGCCAACCCTGCGTGACAACCGTGCAGCTGAAATCCTGCGTTTGAATGGTGTGTACAATCGCCTGCTGGAAGGCAGTGGTGTGCAGCGTATTGAAGGGCGAGGCAAGATTCTTTCTGCCCATACTGTGCAGGTGGGTGATAAAACCTGGAGCAGTGAGCGTCTGCTGATTGCTACCGGCAGTTGGCCGTTTATTCCGGATTTCCCCGGTGCAGAGTTTTGTATCACCTCCAACGAAATTTTTGATTTGCCGGAATTCCCCAAGCGTTTTCTGGTTTACGGTGGTGGTTATATTGCGGTGGAGTTTGCTTCGATTTTTAATGGTCTGGGTGCTGAAACAACACTGGTTTATCGTGGTGATAAGGTGTTGCGTGGTTTTGATGAAGAAGCACGGAGTTTTGCTCAGGATGAAATCAAAGGGCACGGCATCAGCCTGCTGCTGGGTTGTGAAATCCTGCGGATTGATCGTCATCTGAACGCACTGGCAGTCACGCTCAGTGATGGCCGTACCCTTGAGGTGGATGCTGTACTCAGCGCAACGGGTCGGCGCGGTAATGTCACTGATCTGGGTCTGGAAAATGTAGGTATCAAAACCAACAAAAATGGTGAAATCACAGTTGATACCAACTTTTGCACCACTATTCCCAGCATCTATGCGCTGGGTGATGTGACCGGCGGCCCTCAGCTGACCCCTGTTGCATTGGCTGAAGCCATGACCCTGGTGCACAACCTCTACAGTGAAGAAGAAAACCGGGTAATGGATTATGCCAATATTCCAACGGCTGTTTTCTGTCATCCCAATATAGGTACTGTGGGTCTGAGCGAAGAAAAAGCGCGTGAAGTGTACAAATCCATCCGTGTGTATTCCACACGCTTTAAACCCATGCGTAACACCCTGTCCGGTAATGAAGGGCGCTGTCTGATGAAGCTAGTGGTGGATGATGCCAGTGACAAGGTGGTGGGTTGCCATGTGGTGGGTGCAGATGCCGGTGAGTTGGTGCAAGGCATAGGTATTGCGGTTAAAGCTGGTCTGACCAAGGCAGATTTTGATGCCACCATTGGTATTCATCCAACCTCTGCTGAAGAGCTGGTCACGCTGCGGACACTCACACGACGTTAAGCACACAAAATCAGGGTTAATACAAGCGGCTTTGATGGCCGCTTTTTTTTCGCAACAAACAAACCTGAGTATAATTTATTCATAATTTCAGATTATGCAATAAGACGGTCTTGATAAATTCAAATTTGATTTTTTGGCCTTTTCTGGTATTATTGTTGCCATCTTGGACAGAGACAAAACTTAATGGATACCAAAAATCTGAAGATCAGAAAGCCCTGTGCTGATGATGGTGTTGCTTTACATCAGCTGATTCAACAGTGTCCTCCGCTGGATCTGAACTCCACCTACCTCTATCTGCTGCAAACTACTCATTTTGCTGAAACCTGTGTTGTTGCCGAGCTGGATGGTCAGCCGAGTGCCTTCCTATCCGGTTATATCAAACCCGGCACCCGTGACACTTTCTTTTTGTGGCAAGTGGCTGTGGGTGATGCTCTGCGCGGTCAAGGCATGGCAAAGCAACTGATCGATGCGGTGCTCAATCGAGAAGCCTGTCGTGATGTTAAATATCTGGAAACCACCATTACACCGGATAACGAGGCGTCCTGGGCGCTGTTCCGCAGCTTTGCCAGGGACCGGCATGCCAGCCTGGAAGACGCGGTGTTCTTTACCCGTGAACAACTGGGTGGTGAGCATGATCCCGAAGTGCTGGTAAGAATCGGTCCGTTCAACAATTGAACCAATAGTTTTATACCAATAATTAAATCCACTGACCTGCAAACAGGACATTAAAATGACCAACTCACATGTGAACTCAGAATCACTGGAGCGTCTTGAATCCGAGGTGCGCACCTACAGCCGTTCTTTCCCGGTGGTATTCACCCGTGCTCGTGGTGCTACCCTGACGGATGAAAATGGTAAGGAATACATTGATTTTCTGGCTGGTGCCGGAACGCTTAACTATGGACACAACAACCCAAAATTAAAAAAAGCCCTGCTGGATTACATCATGGATGATGGTATTACACATGGTCTGGATATGTGGACTAGCGCCAAGCGGGATTTTCTTGAAACTCTGGAACAGCTGATTTTTAAACCCCGTGGTCTGGATTACAAGGTACAGTTTTGTGGCCCGACCGGTACCAACGCCATTGAAGCAGCGCTGCGTATTGCCCGTAATGCCACCGGTCGTACCAATGTTATCTCGTTCACCAATGCTTTTCATGGTGTAACACTGGGTGCGCTGGCAGCCACAGCGAACAGCAAATTCCGCCATGCCGCTGCGATGCCAACTCAGGGTGTTTCGTTCCTGCCTTATTGTGGTTATATGGATGGAGATTCATCCAGTCTGGCCTATCTGGAAAAAACCCTGACCGACAACTCCAGCGGTGTAGATTATCCAGCTGCAATCCTGTTGGAAACTGTACAGGGCGAGGGTGGAATTAATGTTGCCTCTATCCCCTGGCTACAGGGCATTCAGAAAATCTGTAAAAAGCACGGTATTCTACTGATTGTTGATGATATTCAGTCCGGCTGTGGCCGTACTGGCAAGTATTTCAGCTTTGAGCATGCCGGAATTGATCCTGATATTGTCACCACCTCCAAATCCCTGTCCGGTTATGGTTTGCCCTTTGCTGCGGTGTTCATGAAACGTGAGCTCGACCAATGGAAACCCGGTGAGTACAACGGCACCTTCCGTGGTAACAACCTGGCTTTTGTCACGTCCACTGTTGCCATGCGGGAATACTGGAATAATGACGATCTCGCCAAAGAAGTGACTCGCAAGGGCACAGTTGTTGAGTATCGCTTTAAACAACTGGCACGCCTGTTTCAGGATGTGGGTATTGATGCCAGTGAGCGTGGCCGCGGCTTGATGCGTGGCCTGGACATACTTGATGGTGATCTGGCCGACGAGATCGTGGCAGAGTGCTTTGAAAATGGCCTGGTGATCGAAACCTGTGGTCATGCCGGACAGGTGGTAAAATGCTTGTGCCCACTGCTGATCACTGATGATGAACTGAATCGAGGTCTGGATATTCTGGAGCGGGCGGTTAACGTCAACTTGGATAAAATCCGTGCCCAACAGTCGAAAAAGTCTGCCTGAGGAGTGACTCGATGATTGTCAGAAACCTTGAAGAAGCCCGTAAAACCGATCGTCTGGTGGTTGCTGAAAATGGTAACTGGGACAGCACCCGCCTGGTGCTGGCTGATGATGGTATGAACCACTCTTTTCACATTACCCGTATTTATGCGGGTACAGAAACACCCATTCACTACAAACATCACCTGGAAACGGTATATTGCATTGAAGGTGAAGGCGAGGTGGAAACTGTTGCTGATGGTAAAATCTGGCCAATCAAACCGGGTGATGTCTATGTACTGGATAAGCATGATCAGCATCTGCTGCGTGCCAGTAAAACCATGACTCTAGCCTGTGTGTTTTATCCTGCAATCACCGGGACAGAGCGCCACAGGGAAGATGGTTCTTACGCCCCGGCTGAATAAATTGCAGCAATAAAAAAACTGCCTCGACTGAGTTCCAGTCGGGGCAATTTTTTTTATGTGCAGCTGTCAGCTTTCGCTTAAGTCCTGATAACCTTTGCTGGTAAACAGCAGAATACGATTACGTCCGGTGCGTTTGGCGCTGTACATGGCCTGATCAGCGGCACTGACCAGACTGTCCGGGTCTGCAAACTGCTGGTCTACGCCCTTGCCGGGTGCATAAATGGCAATACCCATGGATGCCGAGACATAAATATCTTCTTGGTTGTGGCTTAACAAGGGATTGGCTGCGAGATGCTCCTGCAATCTTTTGGCAAAAGCCAGCGCTCCATCTCGATTATAACCGGGCATCAGGGTTACAAACTCTTCCCCGCCGTAACGTCCTGCCATACAGCCACTATCCAGCTCCTGCTCCAGCACAGCAGAAAAAGCTTTCAGGGCTGCATCACCTAGTGCATGACCATACTGATCATTCAAGGTCTTGAAGTAGTCCAGATCAATGAATATAACCGCCAGACTGCCACGCTGCTCAGTGACTTCAGCAAAAAAGGCCACCAATTTTTTTTCGGTGTACTGGCGGTTGTAAATGCTGGTTAAAGGATCTCTTTTTAACTGCTCTTGCAGATTTTCTGAGTCCTTGCGTAACTTATCAATATCCTGTTGTTGCTGTGTCAGCTTTTGGATCATGCGTAGATTACGCTCGGCCAGCAGGTGTTTGGCTTCCTGCAGCAGGTTAAAGGTATCAATCTGTTTAGGAGCCTTGATTTCAAACAAGCGGGAAACCTCCGGCAGTTGATCCTGGATGTAGAGCAGTAGATGGGAAAACTGACGTTCATCCATATCCAGATAATCCTGACTGGCCTGATAAGCCAGGGTCATGGCCATTTCCTTGTTGGATGATAACCAGAGATCAGCCATCAGACTGGACAGCGCTAGAACCCGCAGTGCCTTGTTGTCCTTGGGGACTTCTTTCGGTAAAAGATGACTTTGTGACAGGAGTAGAGTGTATTTTTCCGGCAGTCCCCAGCGTCTGCTTAGCCAGCAACCGACCTGCGTGTGACTGGTACCGTATTCACGCTCTTCAAATGAAGCCAGTTGACGATGGGAGCGGGCACTATGAAAAATCACGCCATAGATATCCGCATCAACTTCATTCAAGGCCAGCATGCCGATATCCTGCAATACGGCAGCCAGATAAACCGTTTCTACATCAATCTGGAGCTTTAACAGTTTTTGTAAGCCACGAACCACTAACCCACTGATTAACGAACGCTTCCAGAAGCTGTCCAGATCCATGCCGTTGCTGTCTTCTCCGGACTGGACTGCCAGTCCAAAACTTAGTGACAGGGATAATGCCCCATCCATACCAATGCGATTAACGGCTTGCTGCAGGGTGTTCAGCTCTTTACCATTGTAAAAAGCCGAATTGGCTGCAGCTAGAATTTTGGCACTGAGGGAGGGATCTTTGGCCAACAACTCGGCAAGATCACCCGTTCCCGCCGTGGGTGAGCGCGCCAGTTCAATGATTTTAACAATAACTGCTGGCAACGACGGCAGGTTCTTGCAACCTTCCAGCAGGGCTGTCAGTGGTTCGGGTAAGTGATGATCGCTGACCTGTTGCATTCAAAAGAGTCCTGAGGCGACATGGTTGTTCCGTGATTTGCTACTATAACCCAGTCGACTGACTTCCTAAAGCAATCTGTTGTTCTGCTTAAACACCTTGTAAGGCTTCGATATGTCGGTGTGCCGATCGAGCCAATGAATTAAGGTCGTAGCCACCCTCCAACACAGAAACCAGATGCCCGTTGCAGTAGGTTTTTGAGACATCCATCAGCAGGCTGGTAATCCAGTGGTAATCATCATCTTCCAGATTCAGCTCGCCCATCGGGTCTTCACGGTGGGCATCAAAACCAGCTGAAATCAGCAGCAACTGCGGACGAAATTTCTGCAGTGCTGGCAACCAACTTTTTTCGATGGCTTTACGGAAGTCAAAACTGCCGGTATGGGCATCCAGTGGGGTGTTAATGATGTGATCCCACTCTGAATCTGCATAACGCCAGGGGTAGAAGGGGTGCTGAAAACTGGAGCAGACCATTACGCGCGGATCGTTGCGGAATACATCCACCGTACCGTTACCGTGGTGTACATCAAAATCTACAATGGCAACTCGATCCAGTCCGTAGTGTTCCAAAGCGTGAAGAGCACCCACAGCAACATTATTGTAAAAACAAAAGCCGATACTCTCCACTCGTTCGGCATGATGCCCCGGTGGACGCACGGCACAGAATACATTGTCTGCCTGATTTTTGAAGATTTGTTCCACACCACGTATTACGGCACCGGCTGCCATGCCCGCAGCGTCCAGTGTACGAGGGCCTAACAGAGTTTCATCTTCTAAAGCAGTAAAACCTTCCTGCGGTACACTGAGCTGCAAAGAGCGGATATGGGCTTTGGGGTGGGCACGATACAACTGCTCTTCCGTGACCGGGCGAGCCTTGTATTGCATCAGTTGGTTCATTAAACCACTGAGTTTAAGTTGGTCAATAATGGCATTCAATCGCAATGGACTTTCTGGATGCCAGGGACCCATGTCATGCAGACTGCAGTCCTGATGTGTAATGAAGGATGTAATCATTTCAAGCCCGTCATTTTTTTCATAAGTTTAAACTTGTTGCCGTTTGGTGGATACTGGGCAATGGTCGAAGAGTTTGCAAGGCTTTAAGCTATCAATATTTTCTGGCAGGAGGTCAAAGGGTGAGTACTCGTTTTTTGCGCTATTTTTTTGAGCCACGCACCCTGGTTGTAGTGGGTGCATCCGAGAAGAACTTCAGTCTGGGTGGCCAGGTGGTGGTCAATCTGCTGGATGCTCAGTTTCCGGGGCGGATCTGGGTAGTTAACCCTAAGGGTTACGTAAATGTACATGGCTGTGATTGCCTCCCCCGCATCAACGACTTACTGGAAGTGCCTGATTTGGCTGTTGTTTGCACTCCCGCTTCCGTTGCGCCAGAGGTGATTGCTGAACTGGGAGGGTTTGGTGTCAAGGCAGCGCTGGTACTGACTTCCGGACAGGGACACCGCCAGACCAATTATAAAGCCCGATTGCTGGAAGCTGCCCAAAGCTCCGGTATCCGTATCATGGGGCCAGAGTGTATGGGTGTTCTGGTGCCTGCTCGCAAACTGAATGCCAGTTATGCACCGCAGAATATCCGTGCCGGTAAAGTGGCCTATATCGGCCAGTCTGGCATGCTAGGCAATGCCATCATCGACTGGGCGAATGGTCGGGGAATCGGCTTTTCGCACCTGATCACACTTGGCGACAGTGTTGACGTGCGTCTGGCAGACGTGATTGATTATGTGAATCGTTTTTCCAGTGCCCAGGCCATCCTGCTACATCTGGAGAACATTCCCGACTCACGCCACTTTATGACTGCTGTGCGGGAGGCCTCGCGTAACAAGCTGGTACTGGCGATCAAATCCGGCCGCACCGCTGAAGCGCAGGGTGAACCGTTATTGATTACCCCTGGATTACCCAATCGTGATCCGGTTTATGATGCTGCTTTCTCTCGTGCCGGTATGGTTCGTGTACATAACAGTGAAGAATTGTTTGATGCCCTGGAAACCTTGACAAGAATGCGTCCGGTTCGAGGGGATCGCCTTGCCATCATCAGTAACGGGCTGGGTCCCAGCATGCTGGCAGTGGATCGTCTGATCCATCAGGGCGGTCAGCTGGCACAGCTCACAGAAGCAACCCGCCAGAAACTACAGGAGTGGTTACCTAATGATCATTTTCGTAGCAATCCCCTAGATCTGGGTGGTGGTGCGACTCCGCAGCGATTTGTAGAAGCCATACAAATGGTTTCGGAAGATCCTGAGGTGGATGCAGTGCTGGTGGTTCATGCGCCCACTCGTCTGGCACCCAGTGAAGCAACAGCTCTGGCGGTAATTGCCAATAAAAAACTCTACAAGCGTAATCTGCTGACCAGTTGGATGGGGCTGAATCATGCGTTTCCCGCTCGCCATGAATTTAATTTGGCTGGGGTGCCAACCTATCTGTCACCAGAAAAAGCCGTACAGGCATTTATGCATCTGGTGAACTACCAGCGCAACCAGCAGTTATTGCAGGAAACACCACCCACCCTGCCTTTTGAAACCACCCGAGAAGCCCGTGAACAGGCCAGAGCTTTGGTGGAGTCAGTGGCGGCAGCAGGTCGAGATCATTTAAGCCATCAAGAAACCGGGGCATTACTGACGGCTTATGGTATTGATCTGGCTCCGGTACTCTATCCAGCCAGTCCGGCAGAAGCAGAACAAATGTCCGCCAATTTTGCAGGCCACAAGGCCATCAAAATTAACCATGCAACCAATTCTTACCCTTTTGTGTACCGCAAACGCCCCCATAAAACATCGGCAGGCTTGTTACATGATCTGGAAACCCCGGACGATGTAAAAAAAGGTGCAGAAAAGCTGCTTGCCAAGGTGCTAGAGAAGTTTCCGGATAGTCAGATTCATTCTTTTGTGCTGCAGCCCATGCAGCGCGGCAAACACTCGATGCAGCTGAATCTGGGTATTACCCGTGACCCGGTCTTTGGCCCAGTGATTCTATTTGGTATCGGGGGTTATAAAGTGAATATTCTGGTGGATCGGCAGGTGACCTTTCCGCCTCTGAATATGACCCTGGCAATGGATTTAGTAATGCGCAGCCATGCCGGGCGGTTGGTTCAGGAACACAGCAACCATCCGGAACGGGATCTGACCCGTATTTGTGTATTGTTGGTGAAATTGTCCCAGCTGTGTTCGGATATTCCCCGCATTAAAGGGCTGGAAATCAACCCGTTGCTGCTGAATGCAGACGAAATGCTGGCCATCGACATGCAGTGTGATCTGGATGAGCCGGCACGCCACGCCATCATGCCGTATCCGGAAGATCTGCGGAAAAAAGTTAATCTCAAGGATGGGCGCGAAGTGGAAGTTCGCCCAATCCGCGGTGAGGATGCCGTGGCATTGCTGCGTTTCCACAGCCGTCTTTCTGAAGAAAGTATCCGTTTCCGTTATTTCCACAACAAGGCCGATCTGACCAAACGGGATTTGTCATTACTGACTCAGATTAACTACGACCGACAGATGGCATTTATTGCTGAACAGACACTGGAGGATGGCAGCAAGGAAATACTGGGTGTTTCACGTGTCTGGACTGACCCTGATAACGTGCGTACTGAGTTTTCAGTCATTATCCGTGATGATCTGCAGGGACTGGGGCTTGGTTCATTGTTGATGGGTAAACTGATCAGCTACTCAAAAAGTGTTGGCACACTGGAAATGGTTGGCAAAATCATGGTTGAAAACCACCCGATGCGTGGATTGATGAAACATCTGGGATTCAAATGCAGCTATAACCTGGACGAGCAGGTAATTGATGCAGTGTTGCCACTCAACGAACCAACAACCGAGTGGCAGAGACACCGTTTGACCAATGCCGTGGACTGAACACTGGCCAGTGTATTGTGGATCAGGGCGAGAGTCTTTCTCTGGTCCACTGACCATCTTCAAAGCGGTAACGCATTCGGTCATGTAAACGACTGGGCTGTCCCTGCCAGAACTCGATAACCCGAGGAACCAGTCGATAACCACCCCAGTGAGGTGGGCGTGGCAAAACATCCACCTGCTGATACTGTTCTTTAAGAATAGACAGTCGCTCCGTCAGTACATCCCTGCTTTTGATAACCTGGCTCTGTTCAGAAGCCCAGGCACCCAGCTGACTGTCACGGGGACGGCTGATGTAGTAGGTATCTGATTCTGCTTCGTCTAACTTCTCAACCTGGCCTTCAATACGTACCTGGCGCTCCAGCATTTCCCACCAGAACAGCAAAGCTGCATTAGGGTTCTGAGCCAGTTCCTGCCCTTTGTCACTTTCATAGTTAGTGTAAAAAACCCAGCCCTTTTCTTTTGAAAAACCTTTTAGCAAAAGAATTCTCGCCTTGGGGTGGCCTTCAGTATCCACAGTAGCCAGAGTCATGGCATTGGGATCAAGGTTTTCAGTTTGCACGGCATCACTCAACCAATGGTTGAAGAGGGCAAAAGGGCAGTCTCCTGCCTTGTCTTCGGTCAGCGCATCCAAGGCATAATTGCGGCGCATTGCGGCTAGATCACGATTCATCTTGCTGTCCTCTTGGTGTAAAGTGAGGGTGTTTATTTTTGCAACTGAATCAGGAGTATAAACTCATGATGGAGCAGTCTGCAGTCCAGAATATCAAAGTATGGGACTGGTCAATACGAATATTTCACTGGTGTTTGCCCTTGCTGATCTTTTTGCTCTGGCTGACCCAGCGTAACAACAATATGGAGCATCATTTTCTAATGGGGCAGTTGCTGATGGGTCTGCTGGTCTATCGGCTGATCTGGGGGTTTATTGGTACGCCCTCTGCGCGTTTTGCCGCGTTTATATACGGCCCAAAAGCTCTTTTTTTGTACGTGAAGAACTTTTTTACACCGCAAAAACCTGTTTATCTAGGGCACAACCCGCCAGGTGGTCTGATGGTGTTGGTCTTGCTGGGTGCGGTAAGTTTCCAGTTGATCACCGGGCTTTTTACCAGCGACGATATTTTCTACTTCGGCCCTCTATATGACAGTGTGGCACGCTCAACATCCAGCTGGATGTCACGTTGGCATCATTTGTTTTTTGACTGGTTGCTGCTGCTGATTGCTACACATTTGTTGGCCATTCTGGTTTATAAACTACGCGGGGAAGGGTTGGTTAAAGCCATGTTCAGTGGCAATAAAACACTGAAGAGACAGCCGCAGGATGCTGATCAGCAGCTGACTGTCGCTTTTCCCTGGGTTAGATTTGCAGTTGCAGTGGTATTGGCTGTGTTGAGTGTGTTGCAGATATTTCATTGGTGACAAAAAACCGGAGCAGTGGTATCCCTGTCTCCGGTCTTATTGATAAATCGATTACGCCATTTTATCGGGCACGATAATCATCATGGCAATTACGGCAGCTTTGTACCATAGCACCAATCACAGGACGGGCTTTGGCGGCATCAAAATCAGCCTTGCCTGATGCTTCAACCAGTTCACCCAGAGCTTTCCCGAATGCTTGACCCTTGCTCTGGAAATCACTCATGTTGTTCCAGGCTGCTTCCTTCAGCTTGCTGTCTGATACTCCACGAGTGGCAGGGAAGTAGGTTTCACCCAGCATAGGTGCGACCTTGGCAATATTGGTGGCGCGTTTATTGATTTCTGCGGCATCAAAAGGGATGTCACCACGAATCATGGCGCCAATCACACTGCTTTGGGCTCCAAAAACCTGATAAATAGCCTGGCGGTATTTAACAGCATCTTCGGGCTTAAACATATCAGCTTGAAGGCTGCCAGAACCCAGCAGGGTAAGGGTTGCCACTGCAATAACTTTCTTCAACATGTTGGATCTCCTTGAGTTGCAAAAGTGCATCTACTGCGAACTGCTTTCGCTAATACAGCAAGGACTTTACAATAATTTGACGGGTACGGCAAAATCCACAGTCTTAGCTGGCACATATTTACCACATACAGTTACGCGAAATGCTTTTTTTAGATAAAAATCCATTTTCTGCAACAAAAGCCTAAGGCTGAAGGCTGTTCAAACGGCTCAGGACTGCTATGATAGTGTCGTCTGCGCCCGAGGGTTGTCAGAGATTTTGCGCAAATAATCGCTGTTTACATTTAAGGATCGCGATATGGATCTTGCTACGCTGCTAGGCTTGGTGCTTGGTTTTACTCTGATTGTGCTGGCAATTGTTACCAGTGCTGACTTAGGTTTGTTTTTCAGTTTGCCCAGCTTGTTGATCGTTGTTGGTGGCACCTTTGCTGCCGCATTGATCAAGTTTCGTGTGCAAAGTTACCTAACCGGCATCAAGGAAGGGATTGGAGCAGCGTTTTTTGATCGTAATGACAATCCGCGCGAAATCATCGCCCTTGCTAATCGCCTGTCACGTATTGCTCGCCGTAATGGTCTGCTCGGTCTGGAAGACGAACCTATCGACAACCCCTTTTTCCAGAAGGGTGTTCAGATGTGTGTGGACGGTAGCGCACCGGAGTTTATTCAGGAAGTTCTGCAAAAAGAAATGCTGCTGACGATTGAACGTAAATCCATCGGCGAGAAGGTGTTCCGGGCCTTTGGTGACTTGGCTCCAGCCTTTGGTATGATCGGTACTCTGGTCGGTCTGATTGCCATGTTGAACAACCTGGACGACCCTACCAAACTGGGTCCGGGTATGGCACTGGCTCTGATCACAACTCTTTATGGTTCTGTTCTGGCACAGCTGATTTTTATTCCTATTGCTGACAAGCTGGAAATGAAAGGGGATGAACTCAGAAACAACATGTCTCTGATTGTTGACTCGGTTATGGGTATCTATAACGGCATGAACCCGCAAGTACTGGATGAACTGCTGGAAACCTATCTTCCTGAGTACCAGCGTGGTGCAGTCAACATGACAGAAGAAATTGAGTAATAGACTGTTTTTTTGTGTCGTGCGCGTTCACTCTGGAGATAGGTAGCGGTTATGAGTTCCCCTAAAGCAATACCGCAAAAGAAAAAAAAAGAAATCAAGGGCACACCTATTGCGCCCTGGATGACCACCTTTGCGGATATGATGACGCTGCTGCTGGTGTTTTTTGTACTGATCCTGTCTTTTTCCACCATGGAAGTTGAGCGTTTTCGTGCTGTTTCCATGGCGCTGCAAAATTCTTTCGGGTTCCAGATGATGAACCCGCTTAATATGATTCCTGTAGATAATCCACCCCGTACAGAAAACATCATTGCACCCATTAAGCCTGAACCTCCAACCACCGAAAATACCGGTATGGAAAATCAGTTGGATGCTTTGGGTAACCGTCTGCAAACTAACTTTGTTGACGAAATTGAGCGAGGTCTGATTATTGTTGAGCAGGATGAAGATCACATCATCATCCGTTTCCCTGATGATGCAGCCTTTGGATCAGCCAGTGACTGGCTTGAGCCTCAGATGGTACCGATTATCCAGCGTGTTGGCGATCTGATCTCTGAATTTGAGATGTACGTAGTGGTGGGTGGCCATACCGATAATATTCCGATTAATTCCGAGCGTTATCGTTCAAATTGGGAGCTGTCAGCTGCACGAGCCATTTCTGTTGCTCATGAACTGACTTGGATGAGCAATATGAATGAAGAGCATCTTTATGTAGTAGGTAATGGTGATGCTCGCCCTCTGGCATCCAATGCCACACCGGAAGGTCGAGTACGTAACCGTCGGGTTGAGATTCTGCTGATGGAGCGGGATATCACTGAAGATCGGGAGATCTTCCAGGGAATTCAGCAGATACCAACCTACCGCTGACCCTTACCTGAGCAATAAAAAAGCCTGCGATCATTGCAGGCTTTTTTATTGCTCTTCATTTAAACCTTTAACTCTTGCCAGCGGCGCTGTTGCCAGATCCAGATAAATACCGCTGAGTTAATGATTCGATAAACCAGCTGTGCAATCCAAATCCCCAGTAAACCCCATTGCAGATGAATTCCGATTAGCCAGGCTGCAGGTAAAAAGAATAACCATTGTATCGACAGACTGATCTGCATTACGGTGCGCTGAGCACCGGCACCCTGCAGCGCTTGGTTAAAAACAATTGCAGCTGAATCCAGAGTGATCATGATACCGGTAAGCATCAGTGGAATTCGTCCCAGCTCAATCAAATGGGGGTCATGCAGGAAAATTCCCAGTATGGCTTCAGGAAAAAACAACATGGGTGTGCCTAACACAGCCAGAAGCACAACAGCCAGGCGCATCACCTCCCAGCCCCAGCGGTGGGCTTCATCCCGTTCTTCTTCACCAAGACTGTGGCCGACCAGAGTCATGGCTGCCATACCCAGCCCCACACCGGGAAGAATTAACAGCAGTGACAAATGCACCAGTACATGGCCTACAGCGACACTGGAGGTGCTGATTTGCCCGAGGAACCAGAAGAGTACGGCATAACTGACGGCAAACAGAAACTGCTGTACTGAATTAGGAAGTGCCAGCCGCAGCGTGCGCCAAAGCAGGTTGAATGTGGGCACCTTGAATAAAAAGCCACTGGGGCAGGCGCGTTGCCAGGTTAACCAGCCCCAGACCAATGCACCAGCCGTGACCGACAAGCTGGTGCCCAAAGCAGCACCCACGGCACCCAGTGGCGGTACACCCAATCCACCATGAATCAGCCAGATGCTCAACAGAATGTTCAGGCCATGGGTAAACAGGATAATGCGCAGGTAAATACCGGACTCATGGATACCATGCCAGTAACCTCGGAAACACAGGGTCAGCGCCACCGGCAACAGTGCCAACACTCGCCACTGAAAATAATCACTAGCGACCTCCTGCACCTCCGGGGTCTGGTTGATCCAGGCCACAATCCAGCCAGCCTCCAGCCAGCCCAACAGCGTTAACGGCACCGTGACCAGTAATGCCAGCAGGATGGCAGCATTCAGGGGCAGTGCACGCACTGAGTATTCTCGGGCACCGTGTCGTCGTGCAACCTGTGACTGCACACCGGAAGATAGCCCCATAATCAGGGCGGTCAGCATAAAAATGGCGTAACCGCCCACACCCACACCCGCCAGCACCGTTTCACCCAAACTGCCCACCAGCGCGGCATCCACCAGATTCAGCAGGCTCTGACTGAGCATACCGCCCATAATGGGCAATGCCAGTGTCAGTATTTTGCGTGTCCGATCTGCCGGTAACATGGATGGCTTACTGAGCCTGATCTGGATCGTAACCCAGCACCGGTGTTAACCAGCGCTCCAGTTCAGTAACAGGCATATCCTTGTGAGCAGCGGCAGTGATCACCTGATCACGGGTGATTTTACCCAGATTAAAATACTTGCTGGCTGGATGGGCAAAATACCAGCCGGAAACCGCTGCGGTGGGGTACATGGCATAACTTTCGGTCAGAAACAGGCTGGTGTGTTCTGTTGCATCCAGCAACTTGAACAGTGGGCCTTTTTCAGTGTGATCAGGGCAGGAAGGATAACCCGGTGCAGGACGAATCCCCTGATAGGCTTCTTTGATCAGTGCAAGATTATCCAGCTGTTCATCGGCTGCATACCCCCAGAACTCCTTGCGCACCCGTTCATGCAAGCGCTCGGCAAAGGCCTCGGCCAGACGATCAGCCAGAGCTTTAACCATAATGGCGCGATAATCATCATGCTGGGCTTCGTATTCCTTGGCCAGCTCTTCAGCACCAATACCGGCGGTCACAGCAAAACCACCCATCCAGTCAGCAATGCCCGAGTCTTTAGGGGTGACAAAATCGGCCAGTGACTTGCAGTGACCATCCTTGTCCGGTGTTTGCTGCCGCAGATGGGTCAGGCGTTGCACCACCTGCTGGCGGGTTTCATCGGCGTAGATTTCAATGACATCATCATCCACCGAGTTGGCAGGCCACAGGCCAATAACACCGCGTGCCTTGATTTTTTTACCTTCGATCAGCTCGTTCAGCATCTCCTGAGCATCAACAAAGAGTTTTTTGGCTTCCTCACCTACTACTTTGTCTTCAAAAATAGCCGGGTATTTACCCACCAGATTCCAGCTGATAAAAAAGGGGGTCCAGTCGATGCGTTCCACCAGTTCTTCCAGTGAGTAGTCATTAAAAGACTGGATACCGGTGATACGCGGTGGAACAGGGGGTTGGGCTACAAAATCCAGTTTTAATTTACGACGGCGCGCTTCGGCATAATCACACTCAGCGGCTTTTAAGGTGCGTTTGCTCTGGCGTTCCCGCACAGCATCATATTCTTCACGAATTTTTGCCATGAAAGGCGGTTTCAGCTCTTTAGAAAGCAGGTTACTGGCCACACCTACCGCGCGGGATGCATCACTGACATAAACCACTGCCTCATCATAATGCGGATCAATTTTCACCGCTGTGTGGGCTTTGGAGGTGGTGGCACCACCAATCATCAAGGGGATGTTAAAACCCTGGCGCTGCATTTCTTTGGCGACGTGCACCATTTCATCCAGTGACGGGGTGATCAGGCCGGACAGGCCAATAATATCGACCTTTTCTTCACGTGCCTTTTGCAGAATTTTGTCGGCAGGCACCATCACGCCCATATCCACCACTTCATAGTTGTTGCACTGAAGCACCACACCCACAATGTTCTTACCGATATCGTGAACATCACCCTTGACGGTAGCCATCAGGATTTTGCCCTTGGTTTGTACCTCACCCGATTTTTCTGCTTCGATATAAGGAATCAGGATAGCCACAGCTTGTTTCATGACTCGCGCCGATTTCACCACCTGCGGCAGGAACATTTTGCCTTCACCAAACAGGTCACCAACGATGTTCATACCATCCATCAGGGGGCCTTCAATCACGTGGATTGGGCGTTCAGCGGCCAGGCGGGCTTCTTCGATGTCCACATCAATATATGCGGTGATACCTTTTACCAGAGCATGGGCAATACGCTGATTAACCGGCAGTTTGCGCCATTCCAGATCTTCTTTTTTCTCGGCAACCGCACCATCACCGCGATACTTTTCGGCAATATCCAGCAGCCGTTCAGTACCGTCTGAGCGGCGGTTTAATACCACATCTTCCACGGCATCCCGTAATTCAGCGGGTAGATCGTCATAGAGTGCCAGCTGACCGGCATTCACGATACCCATACTCATACCCACTTTAATGGCATGGTAGAGGAACACTGAATGGATGGCTTCGCGCACCGGGTTGTTGCCGCGGAAAGAAAAAGAAACGTTGGATACACCGCCGGAAATCAGGGCATGGGGCAGATTTTTGCTGATCCATTCACAGGCCTGAATAAAGTCCACGCCATAATTGTTGTGCTCTTCAATACCGGTAGCTACAGCAAAAATATTGGGGTCAAAAATAATGTCTTCAGCAGGGAAACCGATTTCATCCACCAGCAGGCGGTAGGCACGTTCACAGATTTCGGTTTTGCGTTCAAAGGTATCCGCCTGACCGGCCTCATCAAAGGCCATAACAATAATCGCAGCACCATAACGTTTACACAGTAATGCCTGCTGGCGGAAGGCTTCCTCACCTTCTTTCATTGAAATGGAGTTAACTATCGGTTTGCCCTGCACACACTTCAGGCCCGCTTCCAGAATCGGCCATTTGGACGAGTCCAGCATGATCGGAACACGGGCAATGTCCGGCTCACCGGCAATCAGGTTCAGGAAACGCACCATGGCGGCCTGAGAGTCCAGCATGCCTTCATCCATGTTGATGTCGATGACCTGAGCACCGTTTTCCACCTGCTCCAGTGCCACTTCCAGCGCAGTGGTGTAATCCTCAGCCACAATTAGCTTTTTGAAACGGGCAGAGCCGGTGACGTTGGTACGCTCACCAACATTCACAAACAGTGAATCGGCGGTGATGTTAAAAGGCTCCAGACCCGACAGGCGGCAAGCGGGGGGTATTTCAGGAATCTGCCGCGGTGGGATACTGGCTACTGCATCAGCAATGGCCTTGATGTGTGCCGGAGTGGAGCCACAACAACCACCAATAATGTTCATCAAACCGGACTGGGCAAACTCCACCAGAATCTCGGCCATTTCTTCCGGTGTCTGATCGTATTCACCAAAGGCATTGGGCAGGCCGGCATTGGGGTGAGCGGATACATAGGTATCCGCAATACGGGACAACTCTTCGATGTAAGGGCGCAAATCCTGCGCACCCAGTGCGCAGTTCAGACCGATGGATAGCGGGCGGGCATGGCGCAGGCTATTCCAGAAGGCTTCGGTGGTCTGACCGGACAGGGTGCGACCGGAGGCATCAGTGATGGTGCCGGAAATCATGATCGGCAGCTCATAGCCCTGGCGTTCAAACACTTCCTGTACTGCAAACACCGCAGCCTTGGCATTCAGGGTATCAAAGATGGTTTCGATCAGGATCAGATCACAACCACCACGAATCAGTGCCTCGGTTGCAGCAATGTAGTTTTCCACCAGCAGATCAAAAGTGACATTACGGTAACCGGGATCATTCACATCCGGAGAAATGGAGGCTGTTCGACTGGTTGGACCCAGCACCCCGGCCACATAACGGGGTTTATCCGGGGTGGAGTACTGATCGGCAGCTTCACGGGCAACACGAGCACCGGCTTCATTCAGCTCTGCTGCCAGTTCCTGCATGTCGTAATCTGCCTGGGACAGGCGAGTGGAGTTAAAGGTGTTGGTTTCAATAATGTCCGCACCGGCGGCCAGATATTCCCCGTGCAGACGGCGAATCAGATCCGGCTGGCTCAGTACCAGCAAATCATTGTTGCCTTTAACATCACTGTGCCAGTCAGCAAAACGCTCACCCCGGTAATCCGCCTCCTGAAGTTTTTCCATTTGGATCAGGGTGCCCATACCGCCATCCAGAATGACCAGACGTTGTTGCAGGCTTTTTTTCAGGGTTTCTAGGCGTGCCAGGGTAGCGGGTGCGGGGCTGTTCATCTGTGATACTGACTCCGGTGGAAAAGTTTGGAGCATTGTAACAAAAAGCTTTTCAGGAGGTCAGAGAAAAAGACCTATCAAAAGACTAGGGTATTGTTCTTTTTGTGTGATTTGTCATAAGATGTGACAGAACCAAGTCCTTATTTCCTGTGGGGTAGTGAAACAAAATGAATGAAGTCAGCGAAGCCGAAGTAATCAGCAAGCCCCTCCGAATTACTGAAACAGCCGAGAGTTATCTTGCTGAGCTACTGAGTAAGCAGCAGGTTGAAGGTATGTCTGTGCGGGTTTTCATCACCCAGCCCGGTACACCCTATGCTGAAACCTGTCTGGCTTACAGCCGACCCGGCGAAGAAGAACCGGCTGATGAGTTGATGCAGCTGGAAAAAATCAAAGTGTATCTGGAAAAAAACAGCCTGCCATTTCTGGAAGAAGCAGTGGTGGACTTTAATCCGGATCGTATGGGTGGTCAGCTGACCATCAAGGCGCCCAATGCCAAGATGCCCAGGGTCAGCAAGGACAGCCCACTGGCTGATCAGATCAACTACATCCTCTACAGTGACATCAATCCGGGGTTGTCTGCCCATGGTGGTGAAATCAAGCTGATTGAACTGACCGAAGATGATATTGCCGTGCTGCAGTTTGGTGGCGGCTGCCAGGGTTGTTCGGCAGTGGATCTAACACTAAAAGATGGTGTTGAAAAAACTCTGATGGAGCGTCTGCCGCAACTGCGGGGCATCCGTGATGTCACGGATCATACCGTCAAGGAAAATGCCTACTATAAGTAATGCATTGATTTTCAGTGATTAAGGTTTGACAGCCGTGGCATCTGTGCCTAGATTAAAGTCTGTTTGTCTGACTGGATGTTCAATAACTGCTTGGGAGAATAAAGGCATGTCTATGCTGAAAAAAACACTGGCAACAGCCGCTATCACTGCGGGCTTGGGGCTGGCAAGCATGAGTACAAGTGTTCTGGCTAACCAGAGCTTTATTACCATTGGTACGGGCGGTGTGACGGGTGTGTATTATCCAACCGGTGGTGCTATTTGCCGATTGGTGAACCGTGATCGCAGCGAGCACGGTATTCGTTGTTCTGTGGAAAGTACCGGTGGTTCTGCTTATAACGTCAACACCATTCGTGCCGGTGAACTGGATTTTGGTGTTGTACAATCGGATGTGCAGTACAACTCTTACAAGGGTGAAGGGCAATTCTCCGACGCTGGAGCTTATACCGACCTGCGGGCGGTATTTGCACTGCACCCGGAAGCTTTTACTGTGGTAGCGCGTGCTGATGCCCGTGCGACCGAGTTTGACCAATTACGTGGCAAGCGTGTGAATGTGGGTAACCCCGGTTCTGGTCAGCGCTCAACCGTTGAGCAAATGCTGGAGTTACGCGGCCAAAACATGGGTATTTTCTCACTGGCAGCAGATCTGCGAGCTGCAGAAATGTCCAGTGCTCTGTGTGACAACCGCATTGATGCCATGATTTATGTGGTTGGTCACCCCAGCGGTGCCATCAAGGAAGCCACCAGCAGCTGTGACAGCCGTTTTGTTAACGTGCGTGGTGACTATGTGGATGCGTTGCTGAAGAAGTATCCCTACTATCGCCGTGCGGTAATCCCAGGTGGTGAATACACCGGCAACCCGAATGACACCCATACCTTTGGTGTGGCTGCAACACTGGTGACTCGTGCCCAGACCCCGGATGATCAGGTTTACCATCTGGTAAAAGCGGTATTCGAGAATTTTGATACCTTCACACGCCTGCACCCTGCTTTTGCCGGTCTGACCAAAAAAGACATGGTTGGAGCGGGTCTTTCCGCGCCACTGCATCCCGGTGCTGAAAAATATTACCGTGAGGCAGGTTTGCTGAAATAAGCCTGATTTTCTCTGGAAATATAAAGAACGCCAGCTATTCAAACCCTGACTAGCTGGCTTTTTTGTTTCAACAGTGTTTACCCAGCGCTGTTATACCTGGTGAAAGAGGCATCCCTGAATGGCCGAAAAAAACTCCTCCAAACACATCAGTATTGACGACTCCAGTGTGGATGAAGCGACAAAACTGGTGCAATCAGAAAGTGGCTCGCGACAACCTGCCGGACTACCCGGTAAACTGATTCTGGTGGTTGCGTTATGCTGGTCTTTGTTTCAGCTCTGGTATGCGTCACCCTTTTCACTGATCAGTTCGTCTTTCGCACGACCAACACACCTGGCCTTTGCCATCTTTCTAGCCTTTCTGGTTTATCCAGCATTTAAGCGTTCATCACAGAAACAGATTCCCTGGCATGATTGGATATTTGCGACATTAGGTGCTGCTTCAGCATTTTATCTGGTATATGCCTACGAAGCGCTGGCGACCAGGCCGGGTATACCCAATACCACTGATCTGGTTTTTGCCGGTATGGGTATGGTGTTATTGCTGGAGGCAACCCGTCGGGCACTTGGCCCACCACTGATGATAGTGGCTGCAGTTTTTCTGACTTATACCTATTTTGGCCCTTATTTTCCGGAAGTCATTTCACATCGGGGAGCCAGCATTGAGCGCCTGTTGTCACACCAATGGCTGACTTCAGAAGGAGTTTTTGGTGTTGCCATAGGTGTTTCTGTCAGTTTTGTATTTTTGTTTGTGCTTTTTGGTGCCTTGCTGGAGCGGGCAGGGGCAGGGAACTACTTCATCAAGGTGGCTTTCTCCCTGCTGGGTCATATGCGTGGTGGTCCAGCCAAGGCTGCGGTAGTGGCTTCCGGTATGTCCGGTATTATTTCAGGTTCCTCCATTGCTAATGTGGTCACCACTGGCACTTTTACCATCCCTCTGATGAAACGGGTGGGTTTTTCTGCCACCAAGGCCGGTGCCGTAGAGGTTGCTTCTTCCACCAATGGTCAGTTAACACCACCCATCATGGGGGCTGCGGCTTTTCTGATGGTGGAGTATGTGGGTATTCCTTATCTGGATGTCATCAAACACGCTATTCTGCCTGCGCTAATTTCTTATATTGCGCTGATCTACATCGTGCATCTGGAAGCCTGTAAAGCCAACATGATGGGTATTCCACGTCGACATAAACCTACTCTTGCTCAATCACTCACCAATTTTATCGGTACTATTCTGGGGCTTTGTATTCTGACGCTGGCTGTTTATTACGGTATCGGTTGGATGAAGGTGATCTTTGGTGACTGGGCCATGACCCTGGTACTGATGCTGACTGGTGTGGCTTATGTTGGGCTGGTGGCTTATGCCTGCCGTTTTCCTGAATTAAAGCTGGATGATCCTGATTCCGAGATTCTGGAGCTGCCGGAAGTGGGGCCAACCGTCAAATCCGGGCTGTATTTTCTGCTTCCCGTGGTGGTGCTGGTCTGGTGTTTGGCTGTGGAGCGTTATTCACCGGGTGTTTCAGCCTTCTGGGCAACCATCTTTCTGATTTTTATTGTGCTGACACAACGGCCATTAAAAAGCTTCTTCAGAAAACAAAATAACTATCTAGCGATGGTGCGTGAAGGTGTGGAGGATCTGTATCACGGCATGGTTAATGGTGCCCGCAATATGATCGGTATTGGTGTGGCTACTGCTGCAGCTGGTATTGTGGTGGGTACAGTCACGCTGACTGGTATTGGGCTGGTGATGACCGATTTTGTTGAGTTTATCTCCGGCGGCAGTCTGATGCTGATTCTGATTTTTACCGCAGTGATCAGTCTGATTCTGGGTATGGGTCTGCCAACAACAGCCAACTATATCGTGGTATCCACTCTGATGGCACCAGTGATTGTGGAGCTGGGTGCCCAGCATGGCTTGCTGGTACCACTGATTGCAGTGCATCTGTTTGTGTTTTATTTCGGCATTCTGGCGGATGATACACCCCCAGTCGGGTTGGCGGCTTTTGCCGCTGCCGCAGTGGCCAAGGCCGATCCGATCAAAACAGGTGTGCAGGGTTTTACCTACGATATTCGTACCGCAATTCTACCGTTTATGTTTATCTTCAACACCAATCTGTTGTTGATTGACATCCAGAATCTGTTCCACTTTTTCACGGTATTGTTTGGTGCCATTGCCGCAATACTGGTATTTGCAGCAGCAACCCAGCACTGGTGGCTGACCAAAAACCGTGTTTGGGAAACTCTGGCCATGCTGTTGATTACTTTCACCCTGTTTCGCCCCGGTTACTGGTGGGACATGATTTACCCACCAACAGAGCTGGTACCCGCTGCAGAGATAGTGAATGCAGCGGAACAAACCCCGGATGAAGGTGCACTGCGTATCTGGGTAGAAGGTGAAAGTCTGGATGGTCGTGATGTCAGGAAACTGGTGTTGTTGCCACTGGAAACCTCCGGTGATGGCCTGAGCCGTTTGCAAGACGCTGGGTTAATACTGAGTATCCTTGATGATGAGGTGGAAGTGGATCTGGTCACTTTTGGTTCACCGGCTGAGGCTCTGGGTATTGATTTTGGCTGGAAAATCACCGGCGCTGAAATTGAATTGGATCGACCGGCCAAAGAATGGATGATGATTCCACCCTTGTTACTGCTGGGTTTGATCGCCTGGTTGCAGCGTCGTCGGATTCGCCTGCAATCCAAAACGGGAGCAAGTCATGTTTAAACAAATTCTTTTGCCTATTGATATCAGTGATGGCCAGCAGGCAGTCAAGGCCATTAAAGCGGCTGTGGAGCTGGCGCAGTCCTATCAGGCGCAGCTGCATGTGCTCACAGTATTGCCGGGGTTTGGTTCACCCATTGTTGCCAGCTACTTTCCCAAACAGGATTTGGCGAAGATTATCGACAGCATCTACCAGAAATTAAAAACCCTGGTGGAGCCTCATGTTCCCGATGATCTTGAGGTAAAACTGCGTGCGGTAGAAGGCACACCTCACAAGGAAATTCTTAAAGAAGCCAAACGCATCAAGGCTGATCTGATTGTGATCCCCAGCCATGACCCCAAAGCTGTTGAGCGTTTTTTCCTTGGCTCGGTTGCAGCCAAAGTGATTGAAAGAGCGCATGTATCGGTGATGGTCATTCGACCGGATCGCGGCTGATCAGATCATAATTAACGGGGCAGGGCGGGTGTAACTGGCCGCTGCTGCCTTTAATGTGGCTATTTCCTGCTGATTGTTTTTCACTTCTCTGATTTTTTCTTCCAGCTGCAGTTTCAGGCTGGCTTCCTGCTGTATTGATTGAGCTTGCAACTGCTTCAGTTGCTGCTCCTTTGCCTCAAGCTGTTGTTTGATTTCTTGCTCCCTCAGTTGTCTTGCCTGTAACTCCTGTTGTTGATCCTGCACCTGTTGCTGGCTGGTTTTTAACGCTTGCTGCAGCTGGGCACGTTCTTGTTTGATTTCCAGTGCTTGCTGCTGGAGTTTCTCTTGCAGGTTGCGTGTTTCCTGTCGGGCAAGATCTACTTCCTGCATCCAGCGCAGCTGATTTTCTTCGTTTCGCTGTTGTTCATGAGCCAGCACTGACTGGTGTTCTTCTTTCTGCTGTTGCAAGGCCAGCAGGTGTTTCTGCTGTTGTTCTTGCAGTTCGGCTTGCAGTTTTTGAATGCTTGCCGCCGCTGTAGCTTCACGTTCCTGGCTGTTGATTTCCAGTGTCAGCAGATGTTTGTCTTTTTCTTCCAATAGGGTCTGTATTCGACTGATATCAGCAGTCAGCTGTTTGATGTCACGCAGCAGTTCAGTGTTTTTCCGCTCCAGCAGCAGGTTTTTTTCTTCGGTGCGCAGAGCTTCTTCCATGGCCAGCTGTTTATCACTGAGTGCCTGACGTATTTCCTGATCCGCAGCTTGCTGGTAGTGCTGCAGTTTCAAATCGGCTTCTGCGCAGGCGGCTTGCCATAACTCCCTTGTCAGATTCAGCAGTGTATCCGGTACCTCCTTTGACTCCTGCTGTAAGGGTGTGGCGTTACGTTGTTCATCCCGCCATTGCCGCAGGTGTTCACTGAGCGTGGTGAAACTGCCAGTACCCAGTGCTTCACGAATGCGTTGCACGGTTGGGTTTTCACCCTGACGTTGCAGCTCCTGAATAACCTGAACCACTTGCTGATACTGCACACCGTTTCTGGCCATGATTAAAAGCCTCGTTTTGATTCTGTTTGATGCTGTAAAACCCGCCAAACCAGGCGGGAGTGATTTTTATCGATAATATTACGTATTACGTAAAATGTAAATTATGATACGAAATTCAGCTAGTATTCATGATAACCACCATTATCATGAATACTGGCGGTGGTTTGGTATTACAGGATAAAATGGCTTAAACACCTTTCAGGAATGCTCAATCAGGAATGCTCAATATGTCTGCCAAAAAGCCCGCAACTTCATTTGCACTGCCAGTTGCACCGCTGGAGCAGATCCGGAATCTACCGGATGAACTCAGTGGTCGTGTTGGTGAGAATCGGCCACCGGCGACCCAGATCTGCCAGATTGATGCTCGTACTGATCTGGATGCCGTACAATCCTGGTTGCTGGAATACAAGGATCAGCCACAGACCTTTCGTACTTATCGCAAGGAGGCAGAACGTCTGCTGCTCTGGTGTTGGCTGGAGCTTGGCAAGGCTTTCTCCAGCTTAAGTCGGCAGGATCTGGCGGCTTACCAGGCTTTTCTGGTCGATCCACAACCTGCTGCCCGCTGGTGTGGTCATGGCCGAGCTGCACGTCACAGTGAAGACTGGCGACCTTTTCAAGGTGGTTTGAGTAAAAGCAGCCAGCAACATGCCTTGCGTATTCTTAAAGGTTTGTTCCAGTACCTTCATGCTGCAGGCTATCTGGCTGGTAATCCGCTGGCTCTGGTGAGACAGAAAGAAATTCGGCAGGATGGCCGCCAGGTGCGAGAGCGGCATCTGGATCAGGATACCTGGGAGGCACTGGTGGATTATCTGCAGCACCAGCAGAGTGACGATCCAAAACGCCTTAAACAGCTGGAACGCTGGCGTTTGCTGCTGGCATTTTTGTACTTGTTGGCGCCACGTGTGCATGAAGTGGCCCAGGCAAAAATGAATGATTTTTTTCAGCGCCGTAATTACTGGTGGTGGGCGGTGGAAGGCAAGGGCAAGAAATATGCAGAGATCCCCGTTAATGAAGCCTTGATTGCTGCGCTAAAGCGTTATCGTGAGTTTCTGGGGTTAACTCCCCTGCCTGATGCTGAAGATTTCAGCCCGGTGGTGCGAGATCTATCCGGTAGCAAAGGCATCAGTCCCAATATGATTTATCGCACCATAAAGGCCCTGACGGATGAAGCCAGCGCTGCTTTTACCGTCTCTAATCCGGAGATTGCGCTAAGATTAAGTAAAACCAGCACCCACTGGTTTCGCCATACTTCCATCACTCATCAGGCGGATGCCGGTGTTGAACTGCGCTTTCTGGCAAGGAATGCCCGACATGCCAGCCTGGCAACCACTCGTATTTACCTACACGAAGAAGACGAAGCCTGGCAAGAGCAGAACCGAAAACAGGACTGGCAGGCACCCTGGGCGGATGCTTCGGAAAAAGATTAAAGTGATGCCGGGTGACCGGATCAATAGACCAGAGGATCTGCAGGCGCTGGGTGCCATTCATGGAGAACAGCCGATTATCTGTTAAGATAAGCAGCCATTTTCATTCAGCCCGGAGTCGGCATGTTGGGTAAAATTCTGGTCACTGCCTTGGTATTCGGGGTGGTTTATATACTTTGGCGACACCAGCAGCGGCAACAAGAGTTAGAGAAAAACGAGGCTGCAGGTCATTCATCTGCCCTGCCCTCCAGCAGAAAATCACCGGCGGTTAAACCTCTGCTGATTGGTATTCTGGCCTTGTTTATGCTCAGTACGGCCGCCTGGATGGTGTACGACTGGCAGGATCAGCGCACTCTGCTGGAGGTGCGGGTAATGAACCCGACCAACGGCACAGAGGATATTTATCAGGTGTATAAAAAAGACCTGCAGGAACGTGGATTTACTACTCGTAACGGCCAGCATATTCGTATTGCCAACAGTGAACGCATGGAAGTGCAACGTCTGGGCAAGCATTAAACCGGAGATAACACCGTGTCAGCACAAGAAGCCCAGCAAACCCTGCTGGAAGAGTTTGAGTTTTTTGATAACTGGATGGATCGTTATCAGTACATCATTGATCTGGGTAAGGCTCTGCCGACCTATCCTGAAGAGTGGAAAACACCGGAATACAAAATAGAAGGCTGCCAGTCTCAGGTCTGGATCCATCCAGAAGTGAAAGACGATGTCCTGTACTTTGCTGCTATCAGTGATGCTGCTATTGTTTCCGGACTGATTGCGCTGCTGGTGCGCATCTACAGTGGTCGCACTGCTGCTGAAATTCTTGCCACCCCACCGGATTTTCTGAAAGAGTTAGGATTGGATAAACACCTCAGTCCCACACGCAGTAATGGCCTTTATGCCATGCTGGAGCGCATTTTTGCCGTTGCCAAGGCCGCAAAGGGATAATCATTATGGCTGAGCCGTTGATCAACCAGTACGGAGAAAGCATTCCTCGCCAGATTGCGGCTCAAATCAGCAGTGTTTATGAGCGTTTTAATGCTGAACAGTTTGTGGACGATGCTTTAAAGGGTTATCACTCGCTGGACCTGATGGCACGTGGACGCCATATCGCAGAAGCACTACATCACCATTTGCCCGCTGATTATGAAGAGGCAACCCGCCTGCTGGTGGCTTCCATGGGGTCCCGGCTGGAGCGGGATGAGGGCAGCAGCATGGCGCCCTTTTTGTACCTGCCTCACAGCTTTTATATTGCCCGTTATGGTTTGGAGCATTTTGAGGCCTCCATGCAGGCTCAGTATGAGCTGACCCAGCGTTTCACCGCTGAGTTCTGCATTAGGCCTTACTTGGAGCAGCATACCGAGACCACACTGGAGCGCCTGCATCTCTGGGCAGAAGATAACAATCACCACGTTCGCAGGCTGGTTTCTGAAGGTACTCGCCCACGTTTACCCTGGGCAAGCTGCCTGAAAGAGTTTCAGAAAGACCCGGCTCCGGTGCTGGCATTGCTGGAAAAACTGAAAGATGATCCTGAGCTGTATGTACGTCGATCTGTGGCAAATAACCTGAATGATATTGGCAAGGATCACCCGGAGCTGCTGACCAGCACCACCCGCCGCTGGTTGGATCAGGCATCACCAGAGCGCCTGTGGCTGATTCGCCATGCACTGCGCTCCATGATCAAACAAGGTCAATCAGAAGCGCTGGATCAGTTGGGATATGGCAAGGCACCCGAAGTGCAGATCAGTCAGCCAGATATTACACCTGCCCAAGTTTGTATGGGTGGCAAGGTACAACTGAGTTTTGAGCTGTTGAATCCAACTTCAGTGTCTCAGGATTTATTGATTGATTTTTGTGTGCATTATATCAAGGGCAATGGCAGCACTTCGGCCAAGGTATTTAAGCTTAAAACCCTGCAATTGGCAGCCAACACCAGTGAAAAACTGAGTAAAAGTCTATCTCTGGCCAATATGACCACCCGCAGGCATTACCCCGGTGTTCATCAGGTGGATCTTCTGATCAACGGTTGCAGTTATCCGCTTGGACACTTTGAGCTATCATTTGCTGCCCAGTAGCTGGTTGGTGAACTGTAAACCCAGGCTGAACCGATAGTTTTCATGGTTATAGTCGATCAGGCTTTCACCATATCCGGCATACACCTGAACCAGTCCACGCATTTTACCCTTGATAGGAAAAGACCAGTCCAACTGCAGGCCACCATGACCATCATCTTCAAAGCTGCCTTTGGCACTGAGAATATACTCAAAGTCATTGTTGGCGTAAGCCAGGCTCAAATCCACATAACCAATATATTTTTCCAGATCTGGATTGTTGTCCTCTCCACCCATTCCCGGAATGCGCACACGGGGAGTCAACTCCAGCATCCAGTTTCCCTTGGATAAGGCGCTGGACACATACAGATAATTCCAGCTGCGTGACAAAGGCAAGTTACGACCATTGGATTGATGAGCATAACCGATGCGGTTGTAGCTGTTGGTGAAACCCAGAAAACGTATATCATTTTCCAGCGTCAGGAACAGCTCAGGTTTATAGTTGGTTTCACGAAAAGGTTTGGAAGCCTCGTTATTATAAGCCTGCCACCAAGATGTCTGGGTGTAGGCAAAAAACAAGGTACCTTTATCATTAAACAGATCCGTCATGACTGGAATTTTCATGCTTAACTGAAACTTGATTTCCAGTGGTTGCATTGATGCTTCCGAGTCTATGGCCTCAAAACTGGTTCTGTTGGGATAACTGGAATAACTGACGGGTAAAATATAGTTGCGCTCATGTGGTGTAAACCCAAAAGGCAGGCTTTGAATCACTCGTTCTTGATTCAGACGTTCATCCAGCTCGGTAGTGGAGTAGTCAAACTCATGGTTCTGCGCCATTTCACCGTACTGGAGCAGTGTTTCACGCAGTAGGGTACGGTATTCAACCATACGCTCTTCCAGTTGTTTTTTTCTTGCTTGAGTCTCTGCATCATCCTCTTCTGCCAGCACTGGAGCAAAAAGCAAAGGTTGCAGAATCAACAGTCCGATAACGGAATGTCTGATGGTCATGGTGGGTTACTCAGATGACTTCTTTTTTTGTGGTACCAAATCCACCCCGCCGGGATGTAGAGGATGGCACTTCCCTACCCTGCGTAAAGTCAGCCATAACCCCTTGATTGGGCCATGTACCTTTAATGCTTCAATCGCATAACAAGAGCAGGTTGGGTAAAAACGGCAACTCGGTGGTTTTAATGGACTGATAAAAAGCTGGTAAAAGCGCACCAGTCCGATCAAAAGTTTTTTCAGCAACCAGCTGATCAGTCGTGGTAGCAACAACAACCAGTCCTGTAGTGTAACAGGGCGCTGCACGCTACTTAACCTTTACCGTAAAGGCTGGTCGGATCAACCAGTGGCTCGTTTAACACTTTCAGCCGCTCACCATTCAGATCAAAATAAAAGCAGCTTCTGCGGCCGGTGTGGCAAGCCGGCCCCTGTTGATCAACCAATAGCAGTAACGCATCACCATCACAATCCACACGCAGCCCTTTAAGCCACTGCACCTGCCCGGAACTTTCCCCTTTGCGCCATAATTGGTTACGTGAACGTGACCAGTAGCAGGCCTGGCCTTCTTTTAAGGTAATCTCCAGTGATTCGCGATTCATCCAGGCCAGCATTAACACCTCGCCGGTATCGGCCTGCTGGGCAATAGCAGTGATCAGCCCCTGATCATTAAAAGCCAACTGATCCAGTACCTCATCAAAAGTTTTACGGGTACCGATTTCAGCTTTTTCCAGCTGCAGCCAGAAAGTATTATTTGATGCCATGATCAACCCTTTTAACGGTTAAACATCAGACGCTGACCGTGAATTTTCTGACCTGGCAAGCCATCATGCCAAGCAATACCACCATTAACGAGCGTGGTAACAATGCGGCTCTGAAAGGTATGTCCTTCAAACGGAGACCAACCACACTTGTACAGCAAGGATTCTTTGGTCACGGTGGTTTCTTTCTGCAAATCCACCAGTACCAGATCAGCAAAGTAACCTTCACGCAGGTAACCTCGATCCTTGACCTGGAAGGCCACTGCCGGGTTGTGACAGGCTTTTTGAACGATGGTTTCCAGTGACAAACGACCCGCCTGATAATGATCCAGCAGGCTTGGTAGTGCGTGTTGCACCAAGGGTAAACCAGCCGGTGCTTTAAAATAACTGCCCTGTTTTTCTTCCCAGGTATGGGGTGCGTGATCGGTGGCAATAATATCAATACGCCCTTCTGCAACAGCCTGCAGGATGGCATCACGATCTTCCTTGCGTTTGATTGCGGGGTTACATTTAATCTGTGCGCCCAGTCTTTCGTAATCTTCTTCACTGAACCAGAGATGATGCACACAGGCTTCAGCGGTGATGCGTTTGCCTTTTAACTCACCCGGTTCAAACAAGGCCAGCTCTTTGGCGGTGGTGATATGCAATACATGCAGGCGAGTACCGTGTTTTTTTGCCAGAGCCACTGCAAAAGATGAGGATTTCCAGCAGGCTTCCTCCGAGCGGATATTGGGATGTTCGGAAAAAGGCACATCCTCACCGTATTTTTCTCTGGCCAGCGCTTCATTGGCCTGAATCATCGGTGAGTCTTCGCAGTGAGTGGCGACCAAAATCGGCGCATGGGCAAAAATGCCGTCCAGTACTTCGGGATTATCCACCAGCATGTTTCCGGTGGATGCCCCCATAAACACCTTCACACCACAGGCGGCTTGAGGATCCAGATTCTTGATTTCTTCCAGGTTGTCATTGCTGGCACCCAGATAGAACGCAAAGTTGGCATGAGAGCGACCCGTTGCACGCTGATACTTGTCTTCCAGTGTCTGAGCATTGATGGTCAGCGGGTTGACGTTGGGCATTTCCATGTAGGTAGTGATGCCACCTGCAACAGCAGCGGCAGACTCAGTAGCGATATCACCCTTGTGAGTCAGACCCGGTTCACGAAAATGTACCTGGTCATCAATCATTCCCGGCAGCAGGTGTAAACCGGTGGCATCCATGACTTGTGTTGCTGCACTGGAGGACAAATCCTTTGCAATGGTTTCTATGCGTTGGTCACGAATACCAACATCCGCCCGAAACACCCGGCCTTCATTGACTAGAGTGGCATTAAGCAGCAAAAGATCGTACATGAGACATGCTCCAGATAAACGTTTTAATCAGATTTCACTGGTTGCACTGACGGCAAAGCCCGTGAACTTCTATATTTTTTTTATGAATCAGAAAACCCTGCTGAGCAGCAGCTTGCTCCAGTTGTTGATCCAGGGCTTCTTCGTGCAGCTCTTGTACTTCACCGCACTGCTCACAGATCAGTAACTGATAGGCCTGAGCGTGCTCCGGGCAGGCACAACTGACATAGGCGTTTAATGATTCTATGCGATGAATAAGGCCATTGCTCATCAAAAAGTCGATGGCACGATAAATTGTGGGTGGTCTTGCTGAGGCATTTTCAGTAGTCAGGGCATCCAGCAGGTCGTAAGCCTTGGCACCTCCAGAGCTTTGTACAATAAGTTCAAGCACCCTGCGTCGGGTGGGTGTCAGGCGTAAACCCTTGCGAAAACAAAGGGCATCCGCCTCGGCCATCAGTTTTTCCGGTTCCCGGCTCATTCAAAGGCTTCTTGGTTTGGCAAGTGGGCACGCATAAAAGCGTTGATGCCTTTATTCTACGTGCAGTGCCCTTGCAGAACAAACTTCAGCAGCAAAAAGAGCCTGATTAAATGCCTGTCGGTAATTCAAATAGCATCACGAGATATTAATTTTTTGTGCAACTTACAGGCAAGGTATCTTCCCTGCGACAGTCATTTTTATTTTTCTTCTGGCTGTGCGGGTTTATCAAGAGCCAGGGGGTCGTCATCCTGCAGAATACCGCGAAAACTGACACGTAAATCCCGACCTGCAGTGAGAGCTCTGAGGGTTTTGGAGTGAAACTCGCGCCGGTACAGAATGGCAACTACTGCCAGCGTTGACAGAATAAACAGCACAGGATGCAAAAACCAGCTCAACAGTGCCAGGCCGAAATAATAAGAACGTAGACCATAGTTGAACTGATTGGCAGCCAGATCAATGACATTAGCAGCCTGAATGGCAAACATTTTTCTTGCACCAGCCGAAACACCACTTTCATTGGGCAAGGGTGCACTACCGATCAGAATAGCGCAAAAATTATACTGTCGCATCGACCAGGTGAAGGTGAAAAAGGCATAGATGAAGATCATCACCAGCAATAGTAGCTTGAGTTCCAACCCCAGGCGTGTTGGCTCATGCACGGCAAAAGGCAAATCCACAACAACTGCCAGCGCACGATCAGTAGCACCCAGCAAACCAAACAGTGCTGCCAGTATCAGCAGGGTGCTGGATGCAAAAAAAGCACCGTTCCGTTCAAGGTGAGTCATGATAGTGGCATCAGCAATACGTGCTTCCCTATCCAGCAGGCGCTTCATCCAGTCATAACGATAACCATGCATGATGCCAGCCAGACAACGGCGGTTACGTTGCCGTCTACGGCTGTATTCGTAATACCAGGCCCAACTGAGCACGAACCACCCCAGTGCAATCCAGTCCAACCAGCTGAAAGCCTCTGTTAATGTAGATGGCACTTCTTTTACTCCTTTTTTCGTTGAATAAGACTAACAGACCCAGAGTCAGTCTTAGCAAAATCCGCGTAAACCCTCGCCCAATCGGGCGGGGATATAAGCGGGAAC
>NZ_JACUUA010000144.1 GCF_014859565.1 Marinospirillum sp.
GCACCCACTGCACCCGTGGCACCCGTGGAACCCACTGCACCCGTGGCACCCGTGGCACCCACTGCACCCGTGGCACCCGTGGAACCCACTGCACCCGTGGCACCCGTGGAACCCACTGCACCCGTGGAACCCACTGCACCCACTGAGTCAAAAAAAATAACATCAGCATCAAAGGCGATTGAGCGCAGCAAAAAAGCAGCCTCTGACTATGCCAAAAAAGAATCATCACGCGCCCGTGATGCAAGCGGTAGATTTGTCAGTAAAAACGAAAAAGAAGACAAGGGTGCTGAGGCGCTAAAAGAGCGAAAAGAAGACCAACGAAACAAAAGCCTGGTCGATACCATCAAGGAGGCTGCTGTTGGTGATAACGGCCTGTTTGCCGGTGCCTCATCAGACAACGAGGAGATAGGCACTGCTGCTGGCGGTGCTTTTTATGGATCGGCAAAGGAAATAGGTGAGGCTTACAGCAAGCTGACTGACCCGGAGGGCGTAGCAGCGAAAGCTATCGGAATTGTTAAAGGCAGGATGGCAAAGGATGGCAAAGATCCAGCGAAAAAAAACGACAAATTATCTGAAAGTCAAAGCGTTATCGCTGAATCAGTTTACGAGGTCAGCAAAAACACTGATGGTCTTTCGGAAATAAAAGATGCGATAGAAGATCAAACTAAAGAGCAGAAAAAACAACATAAAGCGACAATAAAAGGGCTTGATAAAGCAGGTAAGTCGTCTGGCGGTGAAGGCGGCGGCATGCTTGGATCGCTCGCAGAGCTGCTTGGTGGGGGTAAGGCCGGTAAGGCTGGCGGCATTCTTGCCAAGGGTGGTGGCCTGCTTAAGGGTGCCGCTGGATTTGGCGGCAAGGCGCTGGGTGCGCTGGCTGCTCCTATCGCGGGTTTAATAGCCTACAGCAGCAAGAAAAATGAGCTGGCAGAGCGCACAGACCTTACCGAAGAGCAGAAAAAAACGCAGGCTCTGTCAACAGGCGTGGGTGCTGGTGGGGGGGCTTTGGCGGGAGCAGCGGCCGGTGCAGCCATCGGTTCAATCATCCCGGTATTTGGCACGGCGATTGGCGGCATAATCGGCGGCATTGCTGGCGCGTTTGGCGGCGAATGGCTTGGCGGCAAGGCCGGAGAGGCCATTGCTGGCGGCGGCAATCCTTCCGGGGAGGTAATGGGGGAGGCTGCGTTATCAGAGCCTATAACCGAAATACCCGCATGGGCTGAGGCGGCCGCACCACAAAACAGAGTGTCTGCATCTGGATCGGCAGCTGTTGTTGATAGCGGATTGCAGGTGTCAGAGGTAAAGGCATCCCCGGTCACTTCTGAAATGGTCAGCGCATCATCTGCCGGTACCTCAGGATCTGCACAGCGGCAGTCTGGCAAACAGCAAAATCAACAGCAGATCATTGATCCGAAGGCTATTGCGGCAGAGCTGGCCAAAGCAATAAAATCTGGAGGCGATAAAAAAACAGATAAGCCAGTCGCACCCGCCATGGCATCTGTGCCAGTTGATTTTGATGATACCCTGATGACACTAATATCGCATGACAGGATTTAACAAATGTCCATGATGAATGAGCTTGATTACCGATTATCTCTTGTGCAGTCAGGTATTTTGCTGCATGAGGGTAGTGAGTCGGCAATGAATGCCCGTATTGATGAATGGTTTGACACGCCTGCATGTACTCTGGCTGATAACGTCCGATGGGGGCATCCGCTCAGGCAGTATCAGTTTGACCCGCCTTCTGACCTGCTGGCAATCGAGATGGAAATGGTGGTAGCACAGAAGATAACTCAGGATATTGAGGGTATTATTGTCCGATACATACGAATTGATGTGACTGGAGTTGATAGTATCACAGTGATGATTGCTCACAATTACGGCGTATTCGGTGGCACACTACCCTATAGAGAGGGAGAAAATGGCAGAGCCTGATATTTACAACCTTTCCAATGATGAATCCGTTGAAGAATTTCAGCGGATACTTGCCAGTAAGCCGGAATGGGCAAAACTGGAAGATTCGCAGTTTATCCGTAATCTGGCTATCTTTAACAGCTGGCAGTACCGTGCTGCAATGTGGCGACTTGAGCGCGACCGCCAGGAGGCGTTTCTGTCAACTGCAGTCAATCGCTCAAGCGTACTGGCCGGCGCAGAAGACAAGAGCTATGTGCCACGGATGGCAACCCCGTCCAAGGGCAAGGCTCTTCTGACCAGTACGCACACGACTGATGTTCTGGTGCCATCCGGGTCAGTCTGGCTGATGCCTGACCAGACACCGTTAACCATTCCTGGAACGGCGGTCGTACCTGCAAATGGATCAATCCTTGTTGACGTTGAGCAATACGAGGTCAGACTGGAAGCACGAACAGTCAGTGATGCCGTGCCATTTTATGAAGTGCTGATCGACAAGGAAATCACCCGTGATATTTGCGGTGTTGCTGTTTTTGTTGATGGAAACAGGTGGACGTATCATCCAAGGCTAATGAACACCACGTCAGTAATGCGTGCCTACGACCTGTTTTACACCAGCCTTGACCAACTTGGAATCCGCTTTGGTGACGGGTTTTTCGGCAGAATACCTCCTGCAGGATCAATCATACAGCTTGAGCTGCAGCTGACACGCGGCAGCATTGAAATAGCCCAGGGGCAGCAGATGAGCAGGGTGGTCGCAAATGGCAGCGATCCTATTCTTGCGAAGGTGAGCGCTATTACCAGCACGATCATCCAAGGCGGGCAGCCGCAAGAAGACATCGAAAGCATTCGCCTGAATGCGCGTTATTATCCACTCTATGATGAGCAGCTGGTATGGCGTGACGACTACAAATTTCAGGTTGAGCGTATTTGGCCGGAGGCCGTATGGGTGCGCGTGTGGGGCGAGCAAGAACAAGAGCGCGTCTACGGTTTTGACGTGACCCATATCAATAAAATTTACATCAGTGCATGGGCACCGGACAACCCGACCATTGGCGATGAAATACTGGATCGGCTGGAGGAGCCGCTGAACCGAACCTACGTGTTTGTGCCACCGGCAATGCAGCCTTTTACGATAACGCTAACCGCCGTTATACCAAGAACCATCCAAATATCGAACGCTGAAAACCAGATCGCCAGCACGCTGCTGGCAAACTACGGACGGGACAGCAGAAACAGAAAGACAGAAATAAAAATCAAAGATTTTTACTCCCTGATTGAGCGAACAGGCGTTTTTGCAGATGGCGGACACTTCGTTGTGGATATTGCCGGCCTGGTTCCTGATAATGGACTTAACGACTTGATTTATCTGGATCTTGACCTTTCTGCACTGGATATAAGTTATGGCTGATAAACCGGAAAACTGGCTGGTTAAGCGACTCTCTCCCCGACAGGCAAAAAACCCAAGATGGGTGCAGATGGCTGAGGCTATACAGGAGTTCTGGGATGAAAACTTTGAGCCAAGTGTTGACCAGTATGAGCGACTAAGATCCATCTTCACGGCAGACGAAGAGGGTATAGACCGTAGACTGGCAGAGCTTGGCAGCAAGTTTGAGGTAGCGCTTCCGATCCTGCCAACCAGCAAGTCCGTAGCCTATGCTATGCGTGGCTACGAAATACACCGGAAGGACAGGCGCAGCAGTATTGAGCAGATGCTGCAGCGTGACTTTCGTGGCGCTGTGATAAGCTGGCTTCCTCTTTACGCGGTTATCGGGGAGCCATACGGCACCCGGTTTTTAACAGAAATCGAAATGGGCGAGCTTGGCATCGACCCGTCAGAGGCTTATATGACCTCGCGCGGGAAAACCCTGGTTAATTCCCCCGTTGCCAAAGAAAGCGGCTTTAGTAGTGATAGCATCAGGGCGGCGCTTGATAGAAAATTGTTAGAAATAAAACCGGCGCACATTGTTTATGATGGAATACAGTTTATCAGTATTTACATCGGTGAGATTGAGCCGGTTATTATCACACATCCGCTGAATATCGCAGCAGGGCGGCACTGGCTGGATGCCAACCCTGTTGATTCTGTTGTCAGCATTATCAGTTCCGTATCGGTTAACACGGTTGATGTTGGCGGTGAAATGCTGTCGCTTCAGTGGCGACTGGATATGGGATGGGATATTAACGGCGTATTCAGGCCGAGGCCGGGGCTTGAGGGTGATGTAATTGGAATTATCAGCAATCTGGCTTCTGATTCGGCCAGTCATCAGCTGGTTGAGGTTTTACCTACCCTTGATCTTACCAGGGCGTTAAAATCAGTAACCAGGCAATATACAGATGTTGAAGATCAGGATATTTCCGGCGCTTCTGTGGCCACGGTAAGGCACCCACTGCTTAACCTTGAGCAACCGGATGACATGCCTCGCATGGATGACATACCGGCAGATTTTGCCCCTTTAGACATGTATTACGAGTGAGGTTGATAGTTTATGGCAACATACAGTGCCGCGAAAATGCTGACCGCTTATTACGAGCGCACAGCCCAATCCGTTGCCAGTAACGGCAACTGCCCTCGAATTGTCGAGTTCCGGTTTGGGCATGGCTATGTGGATGAAACAACAGATCCCCCTACCCTGCTTCCAATCCCATCAGACCTTAATACCGTGCCCGGTGAGTTTTACACAGGCATCCCGGAAGTCGAATCCAGCGGTGGCCGTGTGATCGTGAAATGCACCCTGCCGCCAGGCGGTGTTACCGTGCCTCACAAGTACAGCATTACTACACTGCATGATGATGACGGCACTATTCTTGCTGCGATGCAGGACTTGCCGGACTGGATTACCCCGACTGATGAGCATGTGGCTTACGGTTATCTGGATTATCCGCACCTGAGCGAAAATCCACCGGCTGCAATCTAAAAAAAACAGGTGAACCATGAATCAGAATTACGCAGGAAGTTTTAAGTTTGATTCCTTCGATGCCCAGGGTGTTGAACCCATAAAGAAAGCCTTTGAGCGTGCCGGCGCAACGGTCATCGAGGTGGATGCCCCGAACCGCGCCAGCCGCCGTGCTGGATACCAAGTCAAAAAATCCACGTTTTTTCTGGCTGATGGGCAGCAGATTATGATGCTGTTGAAAAATGATGGTGAAGGCAACGGTGATATTTATCAGGTTCAGCTGAATAGCCGTGTGATCCCGGTTAAAAACGTGGATGACATGAGCAAGGCAGCCGCTGAAATCGCCCGGATGGCAAAGGCCAATTCACCGGCATTCACGAAAGCGCAGCGGCGCAAACATCAAAAGCTGAAGGTCAATGAGTCTGACCTTGATGGCGGAAAACCCAAGACAGCTCCGGCAACCGCACGGGCAAAGCTGGCCGAGACCAAGGCGGAAGCTGAAGAAATGGATGCACAGCTTGCAGAGCAAGAGCAGGCAATGGCCGAAAAAATCAGCCAGCTGGAAGCCAAGAGAGCGGAAAACGACAAGAATCAGGCAGAGATTGACCGCCTGCTGGCAGAAAACGAACAACTTGAGAGTGCAGCATAATGAAAAAAACTCTGTTTCCAGCGGTTCACGGCTACCGCGTTGGCCTTGGCGTTGATCTGACTGAAAAATGGGATCAAAAAGAGCTGCGCGAAATCATGTACCGCTTGGCCGGTGAAGATGCCGACAGTGCCGAGCTGCTGCTTGAATCCTGCAATCCTGAAGATGCTGATGATCTGCTGAACCCAGGCACGGAAATGGTGCTGGAAGCCGTTACAGCCGTTTACAGCCGCCTCGGCAAGACTGCTGCTGCACTGGCGCGTGTATTTGCCCGTCACCTGCCTGAAAACCTGACGATGGATGGCGACCCCTTTGTGGGGCCGAACCGCAAAAACGCCCTGTTTGCTTACAAAACCGTGACGCTTCGTATCAGTGACGGACAAACGGTATCCATCCTGTTTCACTCCCCAGACAACGATCCGCGTAAATTCCAGCCAGATGAAACCCTGGTTGCTTACCGCTGGATGCTGAACAAAAAGGACATTACCGCCACGGTAGCCCCTGAACGTGGTCGTGACATTACCCTGCAGCTGATGGCGCGGCGAATGGCGCAACTGGTGGAAGCCAACAGCGACAAATTCCAGAAGCAGCAGGCTGCCCGTGAAGCCCTTGAGCAAGAGCTGGTGGAGGCGACTGCCCGGCGTGAAGACCTGCGCACCAGAGTCGCAGCGGCCACTGAAGAGGCCATTAGCCTTGACGAAAGCCTGATGGCCGAAGAACGCCGTGCCGTACGACTGGCAGATCAGCTTGAAGAGCAGCGCGCCCGTAACGAGCGACTGAAGGCTGATGCAGCTGAAATTGGCACGGAAATCGAAGCAGTAACCAAGACAAATGAATCGCCAGATGATAACCCGGAGATGCCTGGCGGCAAAAACTACAATATATACGAGCCATACTACAAAGAAGCCATTGAAAAAGGCTTGTCTCCGCTCTCTCCCAGCGAGTTTATGGATGAGATTAATAGCGGAAATCAGAACGGATTTAGCCTGGATAAGCTCAAACAGGATCTTGCCAAGTATCGCCAGATGCTGATCGACCTCCGCGATAAAAAGATTACGCCACGCAGCGTAGCGGGCGTCGGGGCGTCCCAAAAAGGGGCAGCCAACTGGATCAAAGGGCGGATCGAGCAAACGGAGCAAGACATACCAACAGGTGGTATTGGCAATCACGTTAATGCAGCCAACTACAGAGGTTACTTGGCCAGGCTTATCCGGGAGGCATCCGAGTCTCCAGATGATAGCCAAGAACTGCCATCCGGCAATGAAAACAACGAAACCAATCCAGCTCAGCCTCCCAGCCTTGCCGATCTGGATGCTTCTCTCGCTAGCAGCGTGGCAAGATCGCTAAAAAACATCGCTGCAATTGATAGTGGTGCAAAAGGCATGGATCGCGCTCTTTTCGTTGCAAACTTGGCCAGCAAGATCAAAACCAGAGCCAAGCGCGGTGATAATGATGTCGCTGATGCCGCACTTCGCATGGTGGCCGAGTTCAACTCCAGTGCAAGCAAGCCTGCTTTAACGCAGCGCAACAGCGTATGGTCTTCGACCGGAAAAAGCTATAAGGATTACGCTGTTTCAGGTATCACAGCTCCACAGCAGGAGTCAGTAGCGCCCGACAAGCCAGCCAGCACTGAAGGGTTTGGCGTTCAACCATTCCTTGATGCGCGTACCCGCATTGCTGCTGCACTGGCCGAAGAGCTGGCAATGGCTGGATTTGATCCGCATAACTTCCCGGTCAATGATCCTGAGTATGTGCTCTCTGAATATGCGGCCATTGCCACAGAAAAAACCCTGTCCGGAACTGGTGCTGTTTATCTGAATGCCTTGGATTCGCTGAACAGCATGACCGTTGAAATGGAATTTAATGAAGATGCGCAGCCAGGGCAAAGCGAACCCATCCCAGCGGTTCGCGAGACGCTAACAATCCCCGTCCCGGTCGGCATTCTGGAAAGCAAATTCGACAGTCTTGTGAGCCAGATTGAGGCGTTTTTTGCTGGCTTCCGTAGCCCACTGGACGATATTCAGCTGCCGAAAATGGGCGAAAAAATCAGCTCGGTTAACCAGAATGACGCAGCTGATATTGCCAAGGCGATTCGCAAAGATATTAAGGAAATTCTGCAGCCATCCGGATGGAAGCCCAGCTTCATCAGCGTGAAAACCAGCAAGTACAGCATGGGGCAGTCCATCAGTGTAACCATTCGCGATGTACCGGAAGGCTTCCGTGTTATGGCTGCCGGTAGTGGCCGCTACACTACCGAAATGCGCTCCATGATCCGTGTGCTTGAAGCAATCGGCAATGCGTACCGCTATGACAACAGCGATAGCCAGACCGACTACTTTGACACGAATTTTTACTACAGCGTCAGCGTTGACCCGGATCTGAAGCAGCAAATAGAAGACCAAGTTGCCAAGGTTGATGCTGTGCATAAATTCAATGCCACTGATGAGTTTAAGACATTTGTTGCCGCATACGTGGATAAAGGCGAAGGCTACAACCCCTTCGAGACTGCCAAAGGTGCAGATATTGAGGCTGCCAAGCATGGCGCTACAATCAGCTGGCTAATGGATGCAGAAGGCGGCGCTATCGGCAAGGTAATGCGTGCCGGTGAAGAGGTTGCCAGCCTTGACATGGGTGATGATGGCAAGATTGCAGGAACCATTGCCAGTGGCACTCGCATCATGTTTACTTTTACCGATGCAAAAGGAAATGCCAGCCCCATGATGGTGTCTCGATCTGATGAAGGAGCAGGTCTTATCAAAACCCTGTTCACCGACCAAGCAAACGGCTTGGCTGGTGA
>NZ_JACUUA010000145.1 GCF_014859565.1 Marinospirillum sp.
ATTCCACTGGAAGATCTGGGTGATATTGATGCTTCGGTCAGTTGTTTCAGCTGTCAGGCCTGTTGTTGCCAACTGGAGGTATTACTGATCAGTGATACGGGTGTGCCTCGCCGTTTTATTGATACCAACGAATGGGGTGTGGAGGTGATGCTGCGACTGGATGATGGTTGGTGTGCAGCACTGGATCGTGATACCTATATGTGTGGCATCTACGAAAAACGCCCGTGGATCTGTCGAGATTTTGCCATGGGATCTTATGACTGTGTACAGCAGCGTATTACTTCCACAAATCCTGCAGTGGGGTTTCCGGACTGAAGTGGTGAGCAATCTGAGCCTGCAGTAACTCTGCTGTTGCCAGTGCATCGGTCAAAGCATGATGAGGCTGATAAGCGGGCAGTCCATAACGGCTGCGACTGTCTGCCAGCCGAATGGAAACCTGACGGCGTCCCAGCAAACGATCCAGCCAGCCGAGGGGTTTACGCCGGTGCAGGCGGGCTTCCAGCTCCATGGTATCAATCACCGGAAATTCCAGTCCTTCATCTAAACGTGTTTTTAATGCAGCATCCAGAAATGCTCGCTCAATACCCCGGTAATGCACCACCAGCACGTGACCGGCAAATCGGGTCAGCAGTTCATCCAGTATTCGGTTCAGATCCGGTGCGGCCTGTACCTGCGAGTGAGTGATGCCGTGAATCACGATGGATTCGTCTTTCAGGCTGGTGCGGGGGTTAACAATCCAGTGGCTGGCTTCAGCACAGCGGATACGAGCCAGAGACAGAGGCACCAGACCTATGCTGACAATACCATCCCGCAGTGGATTAAGCCCGGTGGTTTCCACATCCACCGCCAGCAGTGGAACCTGGTTGATCGGGGTGTCACCACTGACCACTCCGGCAGCATAAAAAGCTTGCAGGCGCGGATCTTTAGCCTGTTGTTGCAGCTGTGCAAAACGTGCCGTCCAGTCAGGAACCTGATTATCAACCTGTTTCAGCTGGGGATCATCCTGTGCTGATGAGTTGGCCAGTTTTTTGGGCTCCAGATAGAACATGGGTGTGCCTCAGCTCATTGGGTAACGGAATTTCAGAAACTTCTGCGCATGGCTGAGAATCTGGAAGGCATCTTTCAGGTTCTTGCGTTCAAAGTCTGAGAGGTTTTCCGGTGCAACATTGTTATCCGGCAGTTCACCCTGCTGTATGGATAACGCCTGATGGCGTATCCGCACCATAGAAATCAGCTCAAGGGCATCCCGCAGATCCTGCCCGCGACCTTTGGGCAGGATGTTGGCAGCAATGATGTCTTCCAGTCGTTCAAAAGAATTACGTGCGGTGGAGCCAATCGCAAGGGCATGAACACGAATCAGATCCGCCACCGGCGCCGTGCCACGGCGTTTGGTGTTGATCGAGTTGTTGTGCTTGCCATCCTTTTCCATCACAAAATCCTTGAAAAATCCCAGAGGCGGTGTGCGATTCAGGGCATTACGCGCCATGCAGGCCAGAAAGCGGGGGTTGTGTTTTACCTTGCGGTTTATAAAGTCATTCAGCTGGTCAGCCCATTCCAGCTTGCCCCAGACACCATCCAGATCAAAAAAGATCGAACTGTTGAGCAGGAATTCCGGGGTGGGTTTTTCAATCCAGTTGGAAAAATAACCTTCCCAGACTTTGAGTGGTTGCCGCCAGCGGCTGTTGCTGGCCATGATGCCGCCCTTGCAGTAGGTGTAACCACAGGCATCCAGTCCTTCGGCAACAAACTCGGCCAGTTTGCGAAAATAATCATCATGCAGTGCAGGGTCAAAGCTGTTGTGCAGGATCATGGCGTTATCCTGATCCGTTACAATGCTTTGTTCTTCTCTTGCCATGGAGCCCAGCGCCAGAAAACAGTAGGGAACAGGTGGTGGCCCGAATTTTTCCTCACCCAGCTCCAGCAGGCGTTGTTTAAAACTGCATCCGATCACCGCCATCGCGGTGCCGATCATACGGGAGTTGGCATCCTCGCGCACCATGCGTACAAAACTGGAACGCACGTCATCCACCAGCCCCTGCAGTTCTTCAATGCTCTGCTGGCGGAAGATGCTGCTGACCACAAACAGACTATTCTGGGATTCGTAACGGATGATATCAGACAGCGCAATCACCCCGATGGGGTGGCCTTTTTTCATCACTGGCAAGTGATGCAGGTTAGAGCGCAGCATCAACAGCATGGCTTCAAACACCAGCTGGCTGTGTTCCACGCTGAGCGGATCTTCGGTCATGATGCTGGAAACAGGCTGTTGCACATCCAGCCCCACCGCCAGTACACGGGTACGAAGATCCTTGTCGGTTAGGATACCGGCCGGTCGAATGTTGTCTGTTTCCGTAATCAGCAGACAGGAGACAGACTCCTCTGTCATTTTTACTGCTGCAGCTTGCACACTGGCATGCAGATCCAGGCTCACTGGCTCACGGCTGACCAGCGACTCAATACGAGCCGTCATCAGCTCATTGGCATCTTCTCGGCGGGAAACAGCCTGACGCAGGCGAGTGCGGTCTTCAACTTCCACTGCATCCGCAAAAAGTTCATGTTCTTCAAACAGGCGAGTGAAGATAGGTTCAGGCACAAAATAAATCAGGGTGTCTTCCAGTGCCTGCACCGGGAAACGGACACGCCCGTTACGCAGCAGGCCAAACTCACCAAAAAAACCGCCTTCACTGAGGCGGTTGTAGAGATCACCGTTGCGGCGGAAAACTTCCACCGCTCCGCTGCGCACCAGATGCAGGGCATCGATGGCCTGACCAAACTCCAGAATCCGGGTGCCAGCCTTGAAGTAACCCACTTCCACTTGAGTGGCAACTTCTGTCATCACCTCTTCCGGCAGCTGGTTGAAGGGTGGAAAGCGGCGCAGAAACGCCAGCACTTCCAGTTGTTCAACTTCCATCAGACCTCCTGGATGCCCTGAATGTTGCAGTTTCAGGCTAGACTGCGCGTGGCTCGGAAGCCAAGCCTTTTACCAGTGCCACACAGGACATCAACAGCACCAGGGTAAAGGGAAAGCCTGCTGACACGGCCATGGCCTGTAAGGCAATGAGACCCCCACCCAGAATCAGTGCAATCGCCACCAGTCCTTCAAAGGTGCACCAGAATACTCGCTGTGGGGTGGGTGCGTTCACCTTGCCACCGGCAGAGATGGTGTCTATCACCAGTGAACCTGAGTCGGAGGAGGTGACAAAAAACACCACCACCAGCACAATGGCAATGAATGAAGTCACCTGTGCCAGCGGTAATACATCCAACATGGTGAACAGCTGCAGCGGCAGGGCAGCGGAAGCCACCTCACCAAAACCACCCAGAAACTGACTGATGGCGGTGCCGCCGAAGACGGTCATCCAGAGTACACAGGCCGCCGAAGGAATCAGCAGTACCGAGATCAAAAACTCCCGCACGGTACGACCGCGAGAAACTCGCGCAATAAACATGCCGACAAAAGGTGACCAGGAAATCCACCAGGCCCAGTAGAAGGCAGTCCAGCCTTGGGAGAAGTTGGCATCTTCACGGCCAATCGGGTTGGCCAATGCTGGCAGGTGTTGCAGGTAAGCTGCCAGATTGGAGAAAAAGCCGGTCAGGATAGCCAGTGTAGGACCAACAATAATCACAAACAGCATCAGTACCGCAGCCAGCACCATGTTGATCTCGGACAGGCGTTTAACTCCGGCCTCAAGACCCGCCAGCACCGAAACCAGAGCAATCAGGGTAATACCAATAACCAGCAATACTTCGGTCACTTGTCCCTTGGGCAGACCAAACAGGTAATTCAGACCGGCTGCTGCCTGAGAGGCGCCCAGCCCCAGCGAGGTCGCCAGACCAAACAGGGTTGCCAATATCGCTAGAATATCAATGAGATGACCCGGCCAACCCCAGACTCGCTCACCCAACAGTGGGTAAAAAATGGAGCGAATGGTCAGGGGTAATCCCTTGTTAAATGAGAATAAAGCCAGCCCCAGTGCCAGCACGGCATAAATGGCCCAGGGGTGAAGTGCCCAGTGGTAGATGGTTGCAGCCATCGCCAGGCGCTCTGCTGCTACTGCATCACCGGCTGCTGCTCCAAGAGGAGCCCAGTCAGTACGTAGCCCGTTTTCCATGCTGATGCCACCCAGAGCACTGTTGAAGTGAGACAGGGGTTCGGATACACCAAAAAACATCAATCCGATACCCATACCTGCAGCAAACAGCATGGAAAACCAGCCAAGATAGGTGAAGTCAGGTGTGGCTTCTGTGCCACCGAGGCGTACCTTGCCGAGCGGGGAAAAAATCAGAAAAAGGCATAAGAGTACAAAAATATTGGCAGCGCTGATGAAAAACCAGTCCAGATTGGAAGTCAGCCATCCTCGCACACTGCCAAAAATCGGCTCTACCTGGCTTTGAAATACAAGGGTCAACACTACAAACGCAATGATCATCAGACCGGAAATCAGAAAAACACGGTTATGGATATCCAGGCCAAAGGGGCCGACCTGCAACGCAATGTTGTCCTGACCGATCTGGTAATCCGTGTCGATGGGATTCACCTCACCGTCCGGCTTCATGGGATCTTTTTCATCCGTCATTACTTGCTCCATAGACTAAAGTTCAGGGTGTATAAGCATGAAGGATATAGCTTTTACATGCAACCGCGCAGGCTGCAAAGCTGATTTCTACTGCTTTTGAACCCCGCAACTTAAGTTTGGATTAGAAACTCACATAAACCAGCAGTACCAGCAGGTGGATCACCAGCATCACACCAACAAAACCCAGATTCCAACGACTGAAAGCATAAGCCGACAAACCATAACGCCCTTGCATGGCCAGATGGGTACCGGACAAGGGCGAAATGCTGACACCCAACGCCCAGGCCATCAAAAACACCATAGCCAGTAAATTAGGATCACTGACCCAGGGAGCAAATAAACCACCAGCGGTGGAGATGCTGATCACCGGATGAATACCCAATGCGGAAACTCCCACCAGCACCAAAAGTAAAATCCAGGCCTGCCAGGCACCAAAGTGATCCAGCTGTAAAACAAAATCTGCCGCTTGCAGGGCTGAACCGATTCCGGCGGCCAGCACACCAGCAGCAAGAAACAACAGGGTTTCACCGGACATGGTGGGCAGTGTGTGTTCGATATGCTGCCTTAACCGCAGCAGGCTTTTGCCGTGATAACGCCAAATAAGCAGCACCAGTGTAAACAGCAGTGACAAAATCGAGACCAGTGTCAGCACTGGCAGCTGATCCCACAGGGTATGTGCCACCAGCACACTCACCGCCAGCCACAGAGGCAACATCAGGGCGCGCCAGTGCATGGGATAAGCTTCGCTGAACTCCGCCTCCGGCTGTTTGATTAACCACCAGCCAGCCACAAACAAGCCCACAACAGCCAGCACCAGACCCATCGGCATCAACTGCCAGAGACTGGCACCCGGCGCATTGATCAACACCACACCCATGGCCGCAAAAAAAGGTGACCAGTGGGCAGCCAGAGTAAAACCCCGGGTAATCACCAAGGCCTGTAAGGGTGTTAGTGGCTGACGTGCGGATAACCGGTCTGCCATGATGATCATGGCAGAAAAATTGATCACCGCACCAAAAGCATGAACCCCCAGCAGGGTTTTCCACAAGGCAGTACGACCCACTGGCAAGGGCTGTTTTGCAGCCAGATCAGTGATGGCAACCAGCCGCAGAAAACTGACCGAAATCAGCATGCTCAGCAACCCCTGATTAGCTTCTAGCGCTTGCCACCACCAGCCTGATCCAGTTTGATTAAATTGCCCCCAGATGAGCCCGGCAAAACCAACCAGCAACATCAGTAACACCTGCCCTTGCTGCAACCCTGTCAGGCGTTTAAAAAGGCGCATTGCTGCCAGCCAGGCAAAAAAACCGGCCAGTGCAGCTGCCATGGGCAAACCAAAACTGGCCAACAAGGCCAACAGCACCATCAACAACAGGCTGTAACCTGTGACAGAATCAGCAGGTTTCATGGTTTAAGTTGATCCGTGACAGCGGGTGGTGGATAAAGCAACAGCAACACTGCCAGCAACAATATCCGGTAACACCGGAGTGATCAGGGCACCTGCCATCACGGTCATGCTGCTGGAAAGCAGTAATACCAGTTTGATCTTGCCAGAAGTGCCGGACACAGGATCAGCTCCATTGGGAGGGGGGATTAGTCTTGTGGCAAATCCAGTTTTTGCATCTGCTCCAGCAAACGGGCGGACAATCCCTGACGCGCTTCTACAGCCGCCCGCATGATGGCAAAAGAAAAGCCCACTGCATCTGCATTACCATGGCTTTTAACCACACAACCTTTTAGCCCAAGAAAACTGCCACCATTATAACGTACCGGATCCATCTGCTGTTTTAACTGTCGCAATAATGGGCGCGCCATCAGGCCGACCAGACGACTGTACAGGCTTTTTTCAAACAGCGACTGGATTTTGCCGGACAGAAAACGAGCCAGTCCTTCGCTGGTTTTCAGGGCAATATTGCCAACAAAACCATCACACACCACCAGATCCACATCCCCGCGGAAAATTTCATCCCCTTCGACATAACCTACAAAGTTCAGGCTGGGGTGGTTTTCAATCAGGTGAGCGGCTAGTTTCACCAGGGTATTACCCTTGATGGCTTCATGACCCACATTCAGCAGAGCCACACGAGGTTTGGCCTTGCCTTCCACACAACTGACCATCACCGAACCCATCAAGGCAAACTGCAGCAGGTGTTCAGCCTGACAGTCCACATTGGCACCCAGATCCAGCAGGTAACTGTGTCCTTGTTGTGTGGGTATCGCTGTACTGATGGCTGGACGCTCAATACCGGGCAACATACCCAGATAATGCCGTCCTACCAGCATCAGTGCTCCGGTATTACCACCACTGACACAGGCATGACACTGGCGCTGGGCAACCAGTTGTACAGCAAGATGCATGGAGGAGCGTTTGCGGCTGCGCAGTACGGAGACAGGAGATTCATCCATACCAATCACATCATCACTGGCCAGCAGAGAAATGCGCGAGGCAAACTCATGACTCAGTTGATGTTGCAGCAGCAGGGATTCAAGCAGGGGTTTGTCACCAACCAGAGTGACATTCAGGAGGGGATCCTGAGTTAATGCCAGAAGGGTTCCGGCAACATTAGTGCGGGGACCTGAGTCCCCGCCCATAGCGTCAATAGCCAGATTTATCTGCACAGTAAAAGCTCCATGCAGATAAAGGCTTATTCTTCGCCTTTGTTGATTACTTTACGACCACGGTAGAAGCCTTCTGCAGTCACGTGGTGACGGCGATGAACTTCACCGCTGGTTGCATCAACGGACAGAGCAGTTGCGCTCAGGGCATCGTGTGAACGACGCATGTCACGTCTAGCGCGGGTTTTACGATTCTGTTGAACAGCCATGATTTACTCCTGGGTTTGCTGAGCCAAACTAAAATTCATTGCCCGGATTTCAGTGATTTTTTCAAATCGGCCAGAGCACTGAAAGGGTTGTGTTTCTTTTCCGGTTCCTGAGCTTGTGTTTCCTGCAACTGAAGATGCTGTGGCAGTTTGCAATCTTCCGGTGGATGGTAGGCCACCAGTGGCAAAGCTAAAATCAGTTCATCTTCAATCGCCGGTAACAGCTCTAGAACATCTTTTTCAATAAATACCGGTTCATGGGTACGTGGCAGATTTTCTGCTGCTTCTTCTGTAGTCACCAGACCCCAGAGAAACTCGCTGTTGATCGCCTGCCGCACCGAACCCAGACAACGCTGGCATTCCAGTGTGACTTCACCTTTCAAGCTCCCCTGTACCTGCATTAGGCGCTGGGGACCATGACTGAACCTGAGTTCAAAGTGGATAGTATCATCCACATCCAACAACATGTCCCCGGCTCGCTTCATGTCCTGCAGCGGCAGATCAAACATCAATTCCCGATCTGTTGCGCAAAATTTGTAAGGATCCAGAGGGTGAAGCAGGTATTCGTTTGCCATAAAATTCAAGCGCGCAATAATAGTGGGACTAAAGCTGAGTGTCAAAGCAACATTGACATTTCAGTACAAAAAAGCAGAAGGTTCAAGCCTGCGAAGTCGTATATTCTATTCTTTCGCACACCACAAGTCACCCTCACTCACCACACAGGGCAGGGCAATTGGGCTTAATTCTGCTTGCAAAATACGTTGCTTCACTGTAATAAAA
>NZ_JACUUA010000438.1 GCF_014859565.1 Marinospirillum sp.
AGTACGTGGAAGGCAAGGTACTGCCCGCTGTGGCTGCTCTGGAAGCAGCAGCAAAAAATAAAGGGTAATCTGGCAGGCTCAGCGGTTGCCGGATCAGGACGCGTGAATACATCCATGTAAGCTCTGGCCGCAACGTCCTGTTGCGGACAGCCTGATCTCAGCAATCCACTGAACCGCCATGTAATACCTGCAGCACCGTTTAAATACGTTTAAAGAACTCAAATAAAAGGTAAATACTATGGCTCTGATCACCATGCGCCAGTTGCTGGATCACGCCGCCGAATACGGTTACGGCGTTCCGGCGTTTAACGTCAACAATCTGGAGCAGATGCGCGCCATTATGGAAGCAGCCAATCGCACGGATTCTCCGGTGATAGTGCAGGCTTCTGCCGGTGCCCGCAAATACGCTGGTGCGCCTTTCCTGCGCCACCTGATTCTGGCTGCCATCGAAGAGTTTCCGCATATCCCCGTGTGTATGCACCAGGATCACGGCACCAGCCCCAGTGTTTGCCAGCGCTCTATCCAGCTGGGTTTCAGCTCGGTGATGATGGATGGCTCCCTGCGTGAGGACGGTAAAACACCGGCTGATTATGACTACAATGTCGAAGTGACTCGTCGCACGGTTGAAATGGCACAGGCTTGCGGTGTTTCCGTGGAAGGTGAGCTGGGTTGTCTGGGTAGCCTGGAAACCGGTCAGGCTGGTGAAGAAGACGGCATAGGTGCAGAAGGCACTCTGTCTCATGAGCAGATGCTGACCGATCCGGAAGAAGCGGCTGACTTTGTTAAAAAGACTCGCGTGGATGCGCTGGCGATTGCCATCGGCACCAGCCACGGTGCTTACAAGTTCACTAAACCGCCCACCGGTGATGTACTGGCGATTGATCGCATCAAAGCCATTCACGCCCGTATTCCCAACACCCACCTGGTTATGCATGGTTCTTCATCCGTGCCGCAAGAGTGGTTGGAAATCATCAATGAATACGGCGGTGAAATCCCGGAAACCTACGGTGTGCCGGTGGAAGAAATTGTGGAAGGCATCAAGTATGGTGTACGCAAGGTCAACATCGACACCGATCTGCGTCTGGCCTCCACGGGTGCCATCCGTCGTTTTCTGGCAAAAAATCCTGCCGAATTCGACCCGCGCAAATACCTGAAAGAGTCTCAGCACGCCATGGCGGAAGTGTGTATTGCCCGTTATGAAGCCTTTGGTACAGCAGGCCATGCCAGCAAAATCCGTGCACTCAGCCTGGATGATATGGCAGAGCGTTACCTGAAAGGGGAGCTGGAGCCCAAGGTCAACTGATCCCCTTTCTATCTAAACCAGACTTGGGTGTCTGGTTATTGCTTATCAGGCACCCAAACACCTAATCCCTTGTCCGACACAACTCCGCTGGCATCCACAGGCTTTGCATCAGGTA
>NZ_JACUUA010000146.1 GCF_014859565.1 Marinospirillum sp.
GCTGAGCGAGTTCTTTTGTGTCATTTTATTTTCCTCATGAAAGCAAAGTGGCACCTATCGTTGAAATACCACACTGCTGATTCTGGCAGATTGTTTGACAAGTGGATGTATTAGTTTCAGTAAATTGATACAGATCAAAATAAAAATGGTAACTGATTGTATGTGAAGATAAAAAAGCCCGACTAAAAAGCCGGGCAACTGATTGCTACTCATTGCTGCTTGCTGTTAATTCAGCTTAATAAGCCAGCTTCAGCCGGTTAATCTGCTCTTTTGTAACGCCGGGTACATCACCGCGTGCGTTCCAGCGGTTATAAAACCAGGCTTCTTCACCACCCACCCAGTTTTTGAAAATCTGCAAGTTGGCTTGGCGTTCACGCTCAGTTTTGCCGAGGTGTTCATACATGTTGCCGGGATTACCACCATTGCTGCCATCATCCAGTCGGCGCATTAGTGCACCGGTCTCTGGCCAGACTACATAAGAAGTCAGCTCGGCATAACCCATCATGCGTGGGCCTTGATTGCGAGCTTCGTATTTTTTGCTGTCTTCTTTAAAACGACCCAGTGCCGGTGATTTTTTACCATGGCAGGAGGCACAGTTTTTTTCCCAGATGGGTTTTATGTCATTACGGTAGGTTACTTCTGAAGCCACTGCCTGAGTGGCAAAAATACCGCCGATCAAAGCGGCACTTAAAGCAGATAAGGACATTCTTTTAATCATGTTAAAACTCCTGTTAGTGATTGATTACAGGGACAGGAGCATAAGAGGTTTGTCTGAAATTCAACTGAAATGAGGGAAAATACAAATCAGGCAAGTGCCTTGATCGGGATGGGACTCAAGTTTTACCTTGCCTTCATGAGCCAGCATGATTTCGCGGATCATTGCCAATCCCAGACCTGCACCCAGGTGGTGCCGCTGACGTGCTGGATCACCCCGATAAAAGCGTTTAAATGCCTGTTGTAAATCGGCTGGTGCCAAGCAAATACCGGTATTACAAAGGCTAAAAACCACACCTTGATCTGTGCTGACCAGTTTGATGATCAGTTTTTCACCCGCGGGGGTGTACTGTAATGCATTATCCAGTGCCGCAGTCAGCAAGCGGTTGAGCAGATCTGCATCAGCCGGTATTGGTTTGGCCTGTTCCAGCTGCTGCACCACCTCTAGTTGTTTTTGTTTAATCTGGGCATGATAAAGACGTAAACGCTGCTCAATCAGTGGTGTAAGCAGCAGCGGTTCCAGTCTGGGTTGCAGTCCACCGGCATCAGCACGAGCCAGTAATAATAACTCTTCTGCCATACGATTCAGGCGGCGGGTTTCATCCAGTGCATCTGCCAGTGTTTGTTGGTGAAACTCTGAAAGCTGGGGTACCGCTTCTTTATGGATCAGTGCCAGTGCTGTGGTCATCACCGTCAGTGGTGCACGTAACTCATGGGAGGCGTCGGCAATAAACTGGCGTTGATGTTGTAAAGCCAGTCGCAGCGGTTGCAGGCTGCGGTCGGCCATCCACCAGCCGCCAATGCTGGCGACTAATACAAACCCCAGTGCCAGTGCCAGGCTGGTGCCGAGCAGATGATCCAGATGGGACAGACTGCCGCCGACATCGGTTGCAGCATACACACTGCCCAGATACTCACCATTGGATATAACAGGGTAACGCAGCAGTGCCAGACGCAACGCAGGTTCGTTATCCGGTTGCAGGGTTTTAAAAATCACCCTGCCCTGAGGCAGCTCACGGGTTTTTAACAACTCCAGTAGCGCAGGGCGTAGCTGGGGTTGTGTTTCGTTACCGTGAACCAGTTGTGAATCATTGCTGAGAATGTAATAAAAAGCCGTGCGATGAGGACGAAAGCCCAGCTGTACATCAGCCTTGGTGCGGGTGCCCGCTGCCCAGTCTTGCAGGTCAACCAGATGAACACCGGCTTCTTTTTCTGCCAGTTGTTGCAGTTCATTTTTTAAGGATTGTTTGACCAGCGCGGAATGTATCCAATAACCGGCAGCCAGAACCAGACACAGGCTGAGTGCCATGCTGATGGCATAAGCCAGTGCCAACCGAATACGGCTGGATTTAAGGCGCTGGTCTTCCAACTGCTGGCTGGTGGGCAAAGGTTTCATTTTTTAAGCTTAACAGGGCTGGCTGAAAATTAACTGAAAATCACTGTTGATCAAAACTGTAACCCAGCCCGCGTAGTGTCTGGATGGGTTGTTCTGCAGGGGCTGCTTGTTCCAGCTTTTTGCGCAGCAGTTTTAGGGTGGCATCCAGAACATTATCCGTGACCGCTTGATCTCGCCCCCAGACCCGATCAAAAATTACCTCTCTGGCTACACCCTGTCCGGCACGGCGCATTAACAACTCCAGCAGCTGAAATTCACGTTGGGTTAATTCCACACTCTGGCCGTTGAGGTGTTTTAACTGGCGGTTGTTGCAGTTGAGTGTCCAGGGTGGAACCTCTAATTGCTGATCTTGCAGGGGTTGATGAATACGTCTGCCCAGTGCTTCGATTCGTGCCAGTAATTCTTCTGTCTCAAAGGGCTTGGTTAGATAGTCATCCGCACCCTTGGCAAAACCTTCCAGTCGATCTTCCAGTGCATCCCGTGCGGTCAGCATCAGAATGCCACCCTTAAAGCCGGCAGATCGAGCTTCTTTGCATAACTCTATACCGCTGACCTCCGGTAACATCCAGTCCAGCAACAGGAGGTCGTAGTGGCTGTTTCTTAAGTAGCTGCGCGCCAGTTGCCCGTTGTCGGCGTGATCCAGAGTATGGCCTGCTTCCTTAATCAGATGGATCAATAAACGTGCCAGGCGTTGGTCATCTTCGACCAGCAACAGATACATGAGTTTTCCTCGTTAGTTTGCAGTTACAGGGCTGTGCCATCAACGCGATACAGCAAAAGTTGCTACCCAGCGCTGCAGGCAGTGTCCGAGCAGCAGGCCGGGCAAAAACACCAGGGTTTCCCAGTTGGGGTTGGCCAGCAGTGCCACAGCAGGGCCGGGGCAATAACCGCTGATGCCCCAGCCGATGCCAAAGATGGCTGAGCCGATCAGCAGTGAAGGAGTGATGCTGGTTTGTCCAGGCAGGTGAAACTGATCCGCCAACAAGGGTTGATGGCGTTTCAGAATCAGGTGGAAGCCAATCAAACCAGTGCCAACAGCACCACCCAGTACCAGCATCAGGCTGGGGTTCCAGTTTCCGGTAATGTCCAGAAATCCCAGCACTTTTTGTGGATCAGTCATGCCGGAAACGGCCAGTCCAAGGCCAAATATCAGGCCAGTCAACAAGGTTGCCAGATGGATCATCCCATTACCCCCATCAAATGTCGCACCACAAAAGTGGTAATGATGCCGGTCAGTAAAAAGGTCAATACGGCAGCAAGTGATCTAATCGACATGCGCCCCAGACCACAAACACCGTGACCGCTGGTGCAGCCTTTTGCCAGTGAGGTGCCAAAACCCACCAGCACTCCGGCCAATGCCAGTAACCACACAGGGAAGTCATTACGAGCGCTCGAGCGCTCACCACCCAGCCAGTAAAACATGGCTGCTCCGAGTACCAGCCCGATCAGAAACAAGGCAGGCCAGAGACGATCAGTGCTGAACATCAGGCGGTTAATCAAGCCGCTGATACCGGCAATACGCCCGGTCAGTAATAACAACAGACAAGCTGCAATACCAATCAGCAGACCGCCAGTTAGAGCCAGGATGAGGTTTTCAGAAGTCATATCAGGGAGTCCGTTGGTTACTGTCACGGCAAAGGCGCGGGATTATCGCATTTGCCGTGTTACTTGCCTATGTGTGCTTAACTGCTAATCTTGACTTGAATACTTGGTTAAACAGGGTGGTCAGGAGGCAAGCATATGAAACAAGGGTGCAAGGGATTCGCTGGCAGGTGCTTAATCCTGATTCCATTGATATTGACTGGTCTTTTGCTGACTGCAACTGCCAAGGCTTCACATGAAGTGCGTGTTGGGGTTTACCAGAACCCGCCTAAACTGTTTTTTTCCGAACGTAATGAACCCCGAGGCATTTTAATAGAGCTGCTGCAAGAAATTGCCAGCCGGGAAGGCTGGACTTTGACGTTTGTACCCTGTGAGTGGTCACAATGTCTGGATATGCTGGATCGGGGGCAACTGGATCTGATGCCAGATGTAGCCATCAATTCTGATCGCTTGCAGCGGTTTGACTTTCATACCTACCCGGCATTAAACAGCTGGTCACAGATTTACCGCCATCCGGATCAACAAATTGAGTCGCTGTTGGATCTGCAGGGTAAACGCGTGGCGGTGCTGGAAGGCAGCATTCAGGAGAAGGCTCTGCGCCAGCTGTTGGCGGGGTTTGAGGTGGAGTTCCGGCCGGTTCTGGTCGCATCACTGGATCAGGCCTTTCAAGCTGTAGCTGAACGTCAGGCTGATGCTGCTATTGCCAATTACCAGTTTGGGGGTTATCGCTTTGCTGATTTTGGGCTGGCAGAAAGCCCGATTGTATTAATGCCTGCCCGGATTTTTTATGTTGCAACACAGGGGCGACAGACCGGGATTTTGAATCGTATTGACGTTTATCTGGAGCGCTGGTTATCCGAGGCCAATTCACCTTATTACCAGATTCTCCGCCGCTGGGGTGGTCAGCGCCCCGAGACCCTGGTGCCGCGTTTTCTTTTGCAGTTGCTGGCCGGATTGGTGCTGCTGGGTGTGTTGTTAACAGTGGGTATGTTGTTATTACGCCTGCAAGTATACAAGCGCACCCGTGAGCTGGCAGCGCTGAATTCTCATCTGGAGCATCTGGCACATTATGATCTGTTGACTGACCTGCCCAACCGCATCCTTCTGGCACAACGCCTGCAACAACAGATGAACAGAGCGCAAGCCACGGGTCAGCAACTGCTGGTTGCGCTCATTGATCTGGATGGTTTTAAACAGATTAATGACCGTTATGGTAATGAAGTGGGTGATCAGCTGTTGATTGCGCTGACCCGTAAATGGCGTTGTTTTTTGTCCGACAAAACCCTGCTGGGGCGGATGGGTGGTGATGAATTTGTCATGGTCATCACTGGCCTGAAGGATCAGGCAGAAGGCATGTATCACGCTGAACAGTTTTTGCAGCAGCTGGAGCAACCTGTGCAGCTGGGTGAGTTGACCTTGCAGGTAACCGGAAGTATGGGCTTGTGTTTTTACCCCCAGCAGGAGCAGACAATAGAAGCGGAGCAGTTGCTGCGTCAGGCAGATCAGGCCATGTATCAGGCCAAGCAGGCCGGTAAACATTCTTCACAGGTATTTGATGCGGAGTGGGATCGACGTATCCGTGGTCAGCATGAATCGCTGGAGCGCGTCCGTCAGGCACTGAATGCACAGGAGTTTGTGCTCTATTATCAGCCAAAAGTTAATTTGCGTACCGGGCAGGTGGTGGGTGCAGAAGCTCTGATTCGCTGGCAACATCCAGAGCGTGGTTTGCTGGCGCCGGCTGCTTTTTTGCCGCTGGTGGAAGAACAACCGCTGGATGCTGCACTGGGTTACTGGGTACTGGAAACCGCTGTGCGGCAAATGAACCTGTGGCAAAGGGCAGGGCATCCACTGCCGGTCAGTGTCAACATCTCGGCTTATCACCTGCAACAACCGGATTTTGTTAGCCGTTTGGAGCATTTGTTGCAGCAATACCCGGAGATCAATCCATCTGATCTGGAGATGGAGATTCTGGAAACCAGTGCACTGGAAGATGTACAGACGGTTTCTGCGGTGATGCGTGCCTGCTCCAGATTGGGTGCCGGGTTTGCACTGGATGATTTTGGCACAGGGTATTCTTCTCTGACTTATCTGCGGCGTTTACCGGCACAGCTGTTAAAAATTGATCAGAGTTTTGTGCGTGACATGCTGCAGGATGAGGACGATCTGGCAATTCTGGAAGGGGTCATCCGACTGGCCGCTGCCTTTCGCCGTCAGGTCATTGCGGAAGGTGTGGAAACCCGTCGCCACGGTGATGAATTGTTAAAACTGGGTTGTGAGCTGGCGCAGGGTTATGGCATCGCTCGCCCCATGCCTGCTGCTGAACTGCCGGAGTGGACCCGGCGTTGGCAGCAGCAGGCAGTCTGGACGGCCTGAAAAACACTGTTATCAAATGGTGAAACGTTTTAACTGCAACTCCAGCCCTTGCAGCAGTTGTTCCAGGCCTCGGCTGTTGTTATCCAGCTCGGTCACCGCGGCAGTGGTTTCCTGATACAACCCACTCATGGCATTGGCCTGAGTGTTCAGCTGATCTGCGGTGGCACGTTGCTGGCTGGCCGCTGAGGCTGTTTGTACGTTGGAAGAATGAATACTCTCCACCGCTGTATTAATTTCCTGCAAAGAATGCCCAGTCTGTTGTAAATGATGACTGACTTCATCAGCTTGTTGCAGACTGGATTCCATGCGGGTTACTGCTTCTCTGGCCGCCAGGCGGTTGTTGTCCAGCAGTTTGCTGATTTCAACAGTCGCATCCCGTGAGCGTCCAGCCAGATTACGCACTTCATCCGCCACTACTGCAAATCCCCGTCCGGCTTCACCGGCACGCGCGGCTTCAATGGCAGCATTCAGTGCCAGCAGGTTGGTTTGTTCCGCAATATCATTAATGACCGCCAGAATGTCATTCACCTTTTCGCTGTGGGCGGCCAGTTCGTTGACCTTGTCACCGGATGCACGCAGAGCGGTTTCCAGGGTGGTGTTGTGTTGTTGCAGGGTGTGCACCAGCTCACTGCCATTGGCTGCCAGCTGGCTGGCGCTGAGTGACGCTTGTTGACTGGTTTCCGCATTGGTGGCGATGTCATGAATAGCCAGATGCAGCTCTTCTACACGGCTTAGCATTTCCTGCAGATTTTTGTGCCCCTGCTGTACCTGATCATCCAGGCTGAGTGCTACACGTTTGCCCAGTGTGGCACTGTCCGAAACTTCCCCGGTGGCTTGCACCACCTGTTCCAGCAGATTTCTGACCTGGCTGAGCATGGTGTCAAAAGCCTGTGCAGCCTGGGCGGTTTCATCCTTGCCCTGCAGTTCCAGGCGGCGGGTGAGATCCAGATCCTGTGCGACATCTTCCATGGTTCGGGTTAGCTTTAAAGTGGGGATACTGATCTGCCGATAGATAAACCAGGCCACCAGTGCACCAATAAACACCAGCAACAGGTTGGACACACCAACCACAATGAGCCGTTGTTGTGCACTGGTTAATCCTGTCTGTACCTGTTGTTGCAGTTCTGCCAGCACCTGTTGCAGGCGGGCAGAGGGTTCTTGCAACAGTTCATTGGTCTGTTGTAACCACAGGTCTGATGCGGTGCTGAGTCCGAAGTTGCCATCCAGATAAATCTGTTCGGCCAGCGCCCGTTCTTCATCCACCAGGCGGTGGAGTTCACTCTGTTGCCAGGCGGTTAATTGCAGGTTAGTACCTTCCGGCAGTTGATTGTTGAAGCTGTTAAAAAATACCTGCTGTTCACTGAGCAGGCGTACAAAACGCGGATAAGCTCCGGTGGGAAAGTAACTTTCTTCAAAAGCCAGTTTCATCAACAGCTGTTCTTCATGCAGGCGATTAACGGCCAGCATCAGTGCATGGTGTGAGGAGTGCCAGCGGGTGGCTAAACCATCAGCATGGCTGGCGATCAAGGTGGAGAAAAGTTCCAGCCGGGTTGTTAACTGATTTAACGCCGATTGTTGATCCAGCAGCAGACTGAGTTGTGCCGGTTGCTGTGGTATGCCTGCGACCAGTTCATTGATATTTCTGAGAGGAAGGCGCAAAGCTTCTGGCAAATCCTGAGCCAGTGCCTGTAACTGCAATAGGTTGTTTTGCAGTTGTGGATTGCTTGTGCTTCCCAGGAACAGGTTTTTCTGGATCTGATTAAGATCCAGCAGGGTTTGATTCAGCTGTAAACGGCTTTCGGCCAGTTGCTGCTGAAACTGCAGGCTGGTGTAAAGCTGCAGATCGTTACGTGTGCTCAGCCCGGCATACACCAGCATGCCAAACAGAGGTGGAACCACCAGCAACAGGAGTTTTACGCGCACAGAAATATTGCGCACCAGAGACATCATAAGGTTTTCCCCTGATTGTTGTTATTGGGAATCGGGAGTGAGGACAAGTGTCCAGAGGGGAAATCTTAGACCTAAGTCAAAAAAAAGCTACCTTTAAGTGATAGCTTTTTGTTAAGTCGATGTGTTTTTTGTG
>NZ_JACUUA010000014.1 GCF_014859565.1 Marinospirillum sp.
AGTGTACCCTGACTAATGCTCGTGCTCGTTTTGCGCGTAATGAATGGCATCCTGCGCAGCCTATGGCGGTTGCAATACATCGCAGTGAAGACCGGCGTCAGGTCAGTGTGGCACAAGAGGGGCGTCCGAGTCGCAGTGTCAGTCTGCATATGGGATTTGATGGCATGGTGGTCAAGGTCTGTCGCTGGTATGACCGAGACTGTGCGGTGCTGGCTGGTACGGATCGAGATTATAACCGTGGGCATTCCGGTCGTATTCAGGTTCCTGATCTGGTCGATGGAACACTCTCCTGCAGTTTCCCCGGTCCTGATGATTCCCGGAGGTACAGACGATGAAGTGGTTTTCCAGTCTGTTTTTATTGCTGCTGCTGAGCCATGCGTCAACCCTTCAGGCACAGCAGCCTCCAACCTTGCAGGATCTGGTACCCCTGCTGGCAAGTGGCGCAACTCCAGACGAAATTTTTGATCAGGCGGTGCTGACGCACATGCGTGTGCCGCTACAGCATCTGGGCGTAAACATCACAGATCGACGTAATGGCCGTGTGATCAGTCGTGATGAAATACGACACCTGCTGGGGCAATCACGTCAGGATTCAGCCCATCAGCTGATTCGGCAGGTGTTCGGCAATTTTCAGCTTCCGGGATACCCTGATACGGATACGCTGATCAATCTGTTTGATGCCGCTGCGCTGGCTTCCCTGCGATCTCCGCCGCCCTGGCTGGATATCGAGTTTTATGACCAGCGTGTTGGTTCTGATGGGCAGCCAGGTGGTGGTGTCAGTGGACGTATTCCTGAAAAAATTTATCAACCCGAAAAAAAGCCTGCTGAACCACAGACTCTGGCTGCAAAAAAAGCCAGGTGGAATGAAGAGCGTGCGGCCAGGGTTTTTATCCAGCGGGGCAGTGTTTTTGAACCTGAAAGAAAAAACGAATTTTTGCTGCCTTTACTGGGAATAGCTGCCAACCCGGAGGCGCTGTGGCAACAAGCACAGCTGGAGTTTGCCGAGTTGCAGCAGGAGCAGCCGGAAATCAATCTGCGCGTTTACAATCCACAGCAACCCATACTGGATCAGGTATTACTGGTTGAGGATGGAGAGCAAAACCTTTATGCGCTGCTGGTACATTTCCAATCATCAGATGTTGAGCTGGTCAAGGCAGCCAGAGCCTTGTTTGACACCTCGGACGATATTGAGCCTCAAATTAGTCCTCAAGGTGAATTAACACGATGACACCCGCCATCAAGCTGGCTTGCCAGCAGAAGATCATTCATCAGGCGCATGAATACAGCCATGATCCGGCAGCGGCTTCTTATGGTCTGGAGGCGGCAGAAAAGCTGGGTGTACCTGCTGAACAGGTTTTTAAAACCCTGGTGGCGGAGGTGGATGGCAAGAGCCTGGTGGTGGCGGTGTTGCCGGTCAGTCACCAGTTAAGCCTGAAAAAGCTGGCGCGTGCTGCCGGTGCCAAAAAAGCCGTGATGGCTGATCCAGCGCGGGTGGAGCGCACCACCGGTTATGTGCTGGGTGGTGTCAGTCCGCTGGGTCAGAAAAAGCGTCTGGCAACCTACATTGATGCCAGTGCCGAAGTACAGCAGCAGGTTTATGTCAGTGCCGGTAAACGCGGACTGGAAATCAGTCTGACACCGCAGGATTTACAGCGGCTGACACAAGCGGCCTTTGCCGATCTAACCGACTGAGTCTCTGATTAGTCTTCTGCCAGAAAATCTTCACGCGACAGGCCGTATTTTTTCAGCTTGTCGTAGAGGGTTTTGCGCGGCAGGCTTAAGTCTTCCAAGGTGTTTTTGATGGAACCCTTGTTACGTGCCAGTGCTTGTTCAATCAGGCTTTTTTCAAACATTTCCACCTGTTCCGGCAGTGTCAGCGGCTGCTTGCTGCTGCTGCCAAACATCAGCTGTTCCAGATTGTAGTCACAGGTGGCTCCCAGCAGTACATAACGCTCAGCCAGATTACGCAGCTCTCGTACATTGCCCGGCCAGTCGTGCCCCATCAGCAGGGATAACTGCAAAGGACTGGGTGAAGGGGCTTCCAGCCCGGAGCGGGTAGCAGCAACAATGGCAAAGTGCTGGAACAACAATGGAATGTCTTCACGGCGATCCCGTAGCGGTGGGATTTCCAGCGTGACTACATTCAGCCGGTAATACAAATCCTCACGGAACTGACCATCAGCCGAGGCTTGTTTCAGGTCGGTTTTGGTGGCGGCAATCACGCGGATATCCAGACTGACCGGCGTGTTGGAACCCAGGCGTTCGAGCTGGCGTTCCTGCAAGACTCGCAGCAGTTTGACCTGCAGATTTAACGGCATGGATTCAATTTCATCCAGAAACACCGTGCCACCATTGGCATGTTCAAACTTACCCACCCGGCGTTTGTTGGCACCAGTGAAAGCACCCGGTTCGTGCCCAAAAAGCTCCGATTCAATGATGCTTTCCGGCACCGCACCACAGTTGATGGCCACAAAGTTCTTGCCGGCACGTTTGCTCTGTTCGTGAATATAACGAGCCAGCATGTCTTTACCGGAACCGGTTTCACCCCATAACAACAGGTCGGTTTCCACGCGGGAAATCTGGTTGGCAACCGACATCAGTTGTTGCATCGGCTGGGTGCGGCCTAATACTCTTGGGCCGGGTGTGGTGGCACGAGCCAACTCTTCTTTCAGGCAACGGTTTTCCAGCGTCAGGCGGCGTTTGTCCAGCGCCCGTGCCACCACATCCAGTAACACCTCGTTGTGAAAGGGTTTTTCCAGAAAATCATAAGCGCCCTGGCGCATGGCTGCCACCGCCGTGGAAATATCACCGTGCCCGGTAATCAGAATCACTGGCAGGTCTGTATCCAGCGTGCGTGCTTGTTGCAAAAAAGCCATACCATCCATACCGGGCATACGAATATCAGACACCACCACCCCCGGCCATTCCGGGCTAAGGGCTTTTAATGCTTGCTCCGCACTTTCAAAACTCTGTACCTGATAACCGGCCAGCTCCAAGGTTTGCCCCAGACTGATGCGCAGGTGTTTTTCGTCATCAATAATAATGACCGGAAGCAGGGATTCAGACATGGGGTTCACCGGATGTGGGGGATTGTTCCGGGTAACTGGCCGGAAGATAAAGAGTTAATACAGCCCCGGTGCAGTGGGGTTGCTGTTGATTACTGGCTTCCAGTCGCCCGTTCAGATCCTGGACAATACGACTGGAGATGGATAACCCCAGTCCCAATCCCTGGCCGGGGTCTTTGCTGGTGAAGAAGGGATCAAAAATTTCTTCCAGTTGATTTGCCGGGATACCACAACCGGTATCGAGCACCTGGATTCTGACCCAGTCACGGGTGCCATCCACTTCATAATCGGCACGTAGATGAATCTGACGTAGCGGGGCATTTTTTAATGCGTGCAGGGCGTTGGATAACAGATTCACCAACACCTGCTCCAGTCGTACCATATCGGCCAGCACAAAAACTTCCTGCTCTGGGAAGTGGCGGATTACTTCAATGCCCTGTTGCTGGAACTGGTTCCAGTAGAGTTTCAGGGCGTAATCAAACGCAGCTTGTACAGAAACAGGCACCCGTTGTTCACCACTTTTACGGGAAAACATTTTTAACTGGGTGCTGATTTCGGCCATGCGTTCGGTTAGTTGCAGGATCTGCTCAAGATTGGAGTCTGCGGTTTCTGGCTGGTTGCGGGATAAAAAAGTACGGGCATTTTCGGCATAACTGCGCAGTGCCGCCAGTGGTTGGTTAAGTTCGTGATTAATACTGGCTGATAATTGCCCCAGCACGGCCAGCTTGGCTGTTTGTACCAGCTCTTTTTGAGTGTTGCGCAGGGCTGATTCGGTGCGTTCATGCTGCTGGATTTCTTCCAGCAGGCGTTGGTTACTGGCAGACAGATCAGCGGTACGTGTGGCTACCCGGTTTTCCAGTTCATCATGGGCCTGTTGCAATACACGGTGAGCCTGTTCTTTCCACTCCTCGTGTTCTTTCATGCTGCGGCGGCGCTGGTAAAGATATAACCCAACCAGTGTCAGCAGCACCAGTGCCGAGCCGGATAACAATGAAACAATCAACACCTGATGACGTACGGTATTCAGTTCTTTAATCATCAATACCTGCCAGCCAGCCTCCGGCATATCCTGACTCAGCAATAAATAATCCCGTGCCTGATTGTTATGCATCCGGATGGTTAAAGCTTCTGCCTGCTCACCCAGCGGATGGCGCTCTATCACCGGCAGCGGACGCAGAATCCGTCCGGCATAACGCAGTGAATCGTTAATATGTAACAGGGTTTCGCTGGGTAACTCGGTGATGGTCGATAAACGCCATTCTGGTCGGGAGCTGATAAAAATCACTCCGTCGGGATCAGTCACCAGCAGTTCACCCGTTGGGTCGCGCCAGGGTTGCTCGATGGCGTGGATTTCAATTTTTACCACCAGCGCACCCTGCACCTCATCTTTGAAGGTGACCGGCCAGGAGTAATAATAACCCCGCGCACCGGAGGTGGTGCCCAGACCAAAAAAACGCCCTTGTTGTCCTTGCATGGCCATCTGAAAGTAGGGACGAAAGGCAAAGTTCTGACCAATAAAGCTGTCGGGTCGCCACCAGTTGCTGGCAGCCAGTGTACGCCCCTCATGGTTCATCAGGTAAATGTCGGAAACATCAGCAATGACCCGGTAGCTATCCAGCAAAATGTTCAGCTGTTGTAATTCATCCTGGGTGGTATCCGGGCGCAGATACAGGCTTAAATCTTCCTGGGTGGTCAGTAGTTGTGGCAGGTATTCGTATTTTTCCAGCTTGCCGCGCAGGCTGGTGACATGCAGCAATAATTCATTGGTGGCCTGGTTTTCCAGGCGCTGCAGTTCACGATCCCAGGTCAGTTGACCGCTTTGCCACAACACCAGTGTGGCAATCAGGGTAAACAGCGCACTGGGCAACCATTTTTTAATGAACGGCATAACTTAAACAGCAGCCTGAACACGGCGTAACGCACGTTGGATACGCGTTTCCTGCTTGGATAACTCCAGCAGGCCGTCCTCAACATAAACCAGATGCTCGTGGGATTTGGTCTGGGCTCCTTCAGGATCACCGGCCAGAATGGCATCCAAAAGTTCTTTGTGCTGACGGTAAAGGATCGGGCGGGAATCCTTGCGTTCAAACAGGCTGGATAGGTTATCCACAATGCTTTTTTCCAGCAGATTAAACAGGCCACGCATGGTGTGTAACAGCACCACGTTATGAGCCGCTTCAGCAATCGCCAGATGAAAAGCGGCATCGGCTTCTGCTTCTTTAACCGGATCCATGGCGTCGTAGGTGGAAGTCAGCTCTTCAAATCTTTTCTGTAATAACTGCTTATCGGCTGGAGTGGAGCGCAGGGCAGCATAATAAGCCGACAAGCCTTCCAGCGCATGACGAAACTCCAGCAGATCATAATGAAACTCGGCATGTCCACCCAGTAGCTGCATCAGCGGGTCACTGAAGGATGAACCCACCTGCTCACTGATATAGGTGCCGCCACCCTGACGACTGCTCAGCAACCCGCGAGCCGCCAGCTTCTGGATGGCTTCACGCAAAGAAGGGCGGGATACACCAAACTGGGTTGCCAGTTCGCGTTCCGGCGGAAGTTTCTGGCCGGGTTTAAAGCTGCCTTCAAGAATCATGCTTTCCAGTTGCTGCATGATCACATCAGAAATGCGCCGCGTTTCGACACGGGTATAACTCATCCTTCTCGACTCCTGTCAAAAGTGGTTGTTGCCATCTTATTTAAATTGGTCTTACCAGTAAAGACCTGGTGACTGGCACTTGTGTGGTTGCGCATCTGAAAAGTGTTTTCTTGCAAGGAGTTAGCTGAATTTTGCCTTGAATGCTGCACTGCAGAGCTAGTTTTGCAGGGTTTAGACAAAAGTCTAGAGAGTGCCAATACCTGTTTGACAGGCTGCTGATCACTACCTAGGATTAGTCAATCCTGGCTTGTCAATTGGTAAGACCATTTTAAAAACAAGTAAGCCTGCATCCAATATTCGACAGGTGTAAATGATGAGTGACACTGTAAAAGTTTACCCGAGCAAACCGGAAAAAGTGTACTTCTATGCCACCTGTTTGGTGGATCTGTTTTTCCCGGATGCCGGGCTGGCCGGTGTGCAGTTGCTGGAGCGTGAAGGCATTGAAGTGATTTTCCCGCAGAACCAGACTTGCTGCGGTCAGCCTGCTTATTCATCCGGTTATAACGATCAGGCGCGGGAAGTGATTCTGCCGCAGCTGGAGCTGTTCCCAGAAGACTACCCCATTGTGGTGCCGTCCGGTTCCTGTAGCGGCATGATGCGTAAACACTACCCTGAACTTTTTGCCGGTACACCCCAGCAAGCATGCGCTGAAGCCATTGCCTCACGCACCTGGGAGCTGACCGATTTTCTGCTGCAGGTGTGCCAGATCAAGCTGCAAGATCAGGGGCAGCCTGTAAAAGTCGCCATGCACACCTCCTGTTCTGCCCGCCGTGAAATGGGTGTGGCCGAAGTTGGCCCGAAACTGCTGGGGCAACTGGCACAGGTAGAGCTGGTGGAGCAGGCGCGTCCGGCGGAGTGCTGTGGTTTTGGTGGCACCTTTGCTGTACGTCATCCCGAGATTTCCGCTGCCATGGTGCAGGATAAAGCCCAGGCGCTGGTGGATGCCGGTGCTGAACAGTTTGTTACCACCGACTGTGGTTGCATGATGAACATTGCCGGTTATGCTGAAAAGCAGGGTTTGCCGTTAAAAGGTCAGCACATCGTCAGCTTTTTGTGGGAGCGGCTGCAGGCAAAAGATCAAGCACAAAATGGAGATGCAGCATGACTGCCCAGCCAATTCAGGTGCGTGAATTCCATCCCCGTGTACAGGCGGCATTAAAAAACCCGCAGATTCGCAGCAACTTCCGCAAGGCGATGGATGGTCTGATGACCAAACGCACAGCCGCTTTTGCTGACTGGGATCTGGAAGCCTTGCGTGACTTGGGTGCAGCGGTGCGTTTACGTGCGCTGTCACGCCTGCCAGAGTTACTGGAGCAGCTGGAAAAAAATCTGCTGCAGCAGGGCATTCAGGTGCACTGGGCAGAAACTGGTGAACAGGCCTGTGAAATCATCCGTGACATCTGCCAGGCACGGGGTGCCAAAAGTGTCATCAAGGGCAAGTCGATGGTGACCGAAGAAATGGAACTGAACCATTTCCTTGAAGAAGCCGGAATCGAAGCGCTGGAATCGGATCTGGGTGAATACATCGTACAACTGGCTGAAGAAACCCCGTCCCACATCATCATGCCAGCGATTCACAAGAACACCGATGAAATCTCCGAATTGATGCATGAAAAAACCGGCACTCGGCGTTCCCATGATGTGGATTACCTGACCGCCAGTGCCCGCCAGCAGCTGCGTGAAAAATTCATGCAGGCGGATGTTGGCATCTCCGGTGTCAACTTTGCCGTGGCGGAAACCGGCACCCTGTGCCTGGTAGAAAACGAAGGTAATGGTCGCTTGACCACCACCGCACCGCCTTGCCATATTGCTGTGACCGGCATCGAAAAGGTGGTGGAAAAACTTGAAGACGTGACACCTCTGCTGGCGCTGTTGACTCGTTCTGCCACCGGCCAGCACATCACCACCTATTTCAACATGATTTCTTCACCCCGCAAGACGGGTGAAAAAGATGGCCCGGAAGCCGTGCATCTGGTGCTGGTGGATTCCGGTCGCTCAAAGATTTATCAGGATCAGGAGCTGCTGGATACCCTGCGTTGTATCCGTTGTGGTGCCTGTATGAACCACTGTCCTGTTTACACCCGTGTGGGTGGTCATGCTTATGGCACCACCTACCCCGGCCCGATTGGCAAAATCCTGATGCCTCACATGCTGGGGCTGGAAGACACCCGCGACCTGCCTTCTGCCTCTACCTTGTGTGGTGCCTGTGGTGAAGTCTGCCCGGTTAAAATTCCGATTCCAAAACTCTTGCAGCGCCTGCGGCAAGAAGCAGTGGATGGTGACAGCCTGCGTCCATCCCGTGTGACCGGGCATGGTGTGAAACGCAACTGGCTGGAAAATCTGGCCTGGACTGGCTGGACACGTATGCATGCTAGCCCCGGCCTGTACCGTTTTGCTGGTCGGATGATGGGTCGCCTGCGTGGCTTGATGCCAAACAAACTCGGTGCCTGGACGGATTACCGCAGTGCCCCGAAACCGGCAGCAAAAACCCTGCACCAGTTAATGCAGGAGCGGAATGTTACAGGCAAGGCCAGTAAAAAGGAGTCGCAGGCATGAATCAGGCAAGACAGAACATCCTCCAGCGTCTGCGCGAAGGTCGGCAAGAAGGTTTTGACGTGCCGGCCAGTGATTTTGCTGTGGTGCGTGAGCGCAACTGGAATGCGGCCGAAAAACTCGACCTGTTCCAGCAGAAAATTGAATCCGTCCACGGTGAAGTGCATCGTGTTGCGGCTGACCGCTGGATTCCCGAACTGATCCGCTTGCTGGCGGAAAAGAAAATCGGCAACCTGCTGGTCAGTGATGTTAAGGCGCATGGGCTGGAACTGCGTGAACAGTGGCACGAAGACTTACCGGAATTGCTGGCTTATGACCGCAGCATCGAAGACTGGAAAGAACAGCTGTTTAATCAGGTGGATGCAGCCATCACCAGCTGCCGGGGTGCCATTGCTGAAACCGGCTCGTTGATCCTCTGGCCGGATGAAGACGAACCCCGCCTGATGAGCCTGGTACCACCGATCCACTTTGTATTGCTGAAAGCCGACCAGATCTACAGCACCTTTGTTGAAGCGATAGGTGAACAGGGCTGGGCAACACAGGGCATGCCGACCAATGCACTGCTGATCTCCGGCCCATCCAAAACAGCGGATATCGAACAGACCCTGGCTTATGGGGTGCATGGCCCAAAAGAGCTGGTGGTATTGGTGTTGGAGTGATGAATGTTCAAGCTTGCCGAGTGTGATGGAGAACCGTTCAGGGTGGCATCACCTCCGGACGCGTGAATACATCCATGTAAGCTCTGGCTGCAACATCCTGTTGCAGACAGCCGGATCTGATGCCGACCCTGTCCGGTCAGTTGGCCATGTGCAGCGTTGGGTGGTATCGAAGAAGATTCTTTCTGTCTGAATTCAGGCGGAAGAAAAAAAGAGGGCAAAGCCCCGAAAAAAGTAACCCCTGCTGGCGGAGTTTAGCGGCTCGTCAAACAGGGGTCGCTGTCAATAACGACAACAAGAGCTATTAAGCGAAAGGAAATATAACATGTCCGAAACACTCCTGTCCCTGCTGGCCTTTGCGCCACTGGTGCTGGCTGGTGTACTACTGGTGGGGCTGAACTGGCCTGCCCGTATCGCCATGCCGGTGATTTTTCTGGTAACCGCATTGATTGGCCTGTTTGCCTGGGAAATGTCCTTTACCCGCGTGGTGGCGTCCAGTCTGCAAGGTCTGGTTCTGACCGGCGGTATCCTGTGGATCATTTTTGGCGCGATTCTTCTGCTCAACACCCTGAAACATTCCGGTGCCATCACCGCCATTCGTGGTGGTTTCTCCAACATCTCTCCGGATCGCCGCGTTCAGGCCGTGATTGTGGCCTGGCTATTTGGTTGTTTTATTGAAGGTGCATCCGGTTTTGGTACACCAGCTGCGGTCGCCGCTCCACTGCTGGTGGCGCTGGGCTTCCCGGCACTGGGTGCGGTGATGATTGGTATGATGATCCAGTCCACCCCGGTTTCTTTTGGTGCCGTGGGTACACCCATTGTAGTGGGTGTCACGGGTGGACTGGACAGGAGCGGCATTACTGAACAGCTGCTGGCGAACCAGTCCAGCTGGGAAGTCTTTTATCAGCTGATCACTTCACAGGTTGCCATCACTCACGCCATTGTGGGTGTGCTGATGCCCTTGTTCATGTGTGCCATGCTGACTCGTTTTTTCGGCAAGAACAAATCCTGGGCCGAAGGTCTGGCCGTTGCTCCCTTTGCCATTTTTGCCGGTCTGGCCTTTGTACTGCCCTATGCGGCTGCTGGTGTATTCCTCGGCCCGGAATTCCCCTCCATGATTGGTGCACTGGTCGGTCTGGCGATTGTAGTACCCGCTGCTAAAGCCGGTTTCCTGCTGCCAAAAGAGCAATGGGATTTTGCTGATGCAAAAGACTGGCCGAGTGAGTGGATGGGCAACATCGAAATCAAACTCGAAAATCTAGCAGGCAAAGTGCCGATGAAAGGTGTACTGGCCTGGCTGCCCTACCTGCTGCTGGCGGTGATTCTTGTGGTATCCCGTGTAGTGCCGGAAGTGAAGTCTTTCTTCACCAGTTTCCTCAGCTTTGGCTGGAGTAACATTCTGGGTGAGGCTGGTGTATCCGGCAGCATTCAGCCGCTCTACCTGCCGGGTGGCATTATGGTGATGGTGGTGATTCTGACCTACTTCCTGCACCGCATGAAGTTTAATGAAATGAAGGCCGCGCTGAGTGAATCCTCGCGTACCCTGCTGGGTGCTGGTTTTGTACTGATTTTCACCATCCCGATGGTGCGGATTCTGATCAATTCCGGTGTCAATGCTGCGGATATGCCGTCGATGCCCATTGCCATGGCGCAGTTGGTGGCTGATTCGGTGGGTGGTGTTTATCCCTTCTTTGCACCTGCCGTTGGTGCTATTGGTGCCTTTATTGCGGGTTCCAACACCGTATCCAACCTGATGCTGGCGCAGTTCCAGTTCAGTGTGGGTGAGTTGCTGGGTGTATCCAGTGCCTTGCTGGTAGCGATGCAAGCGGTGGGTGCTGCAGCCGGTAACATGATTGCCATTCACAACGTGGTGGCGGCTTCTGCCACAGTTGGCCTGCTGGGTCGAGAAGGTCGCACCCTGCGTATGACCATCATCCCGACCATTTATTACCTGGTCTTTGCCGGTCTGCTGGCGCTGATTGCTGTATACGGGCTGGGCGTGACAGACGGCCTGATGTAACGCTTTGTTTTTGTTGCTGCCTTGCAGGTCACTGTTACAAGGTGGTTGGCTTATCAGGTGGGCATTCTGTCCTGAATGCACACCTGCGCTCGACTCCCTGTCTCGCTCTTGCCAACCAACCTTGTCGTGACCTGCACCAGGTTAGCGCCACCACTTTTTATTTTTCAAGGTAATGCGCCATGTCTTCTGCTTATTCCGAACTGCATTCAGCCCTTTCTGCCTTTGTCCCAGATGACCGTCTGATCCGTGATGAGCTACGCCGTTTGGCTTATGGTACGGATGCCAGTTTTTACCGGTTGATTCCCGAGCTGGTGGTGCGGGTGGAGTCGGAGCAGGAGGTGCAGCAGTTATTGCTGGCTTGCGCTGATCGCGGTTTGCCGATTACCTTTCGGGCAGCGGGTACGTCGCTGTCGGGTCAGGCAGTGACAGATTCGGTGCTGATGCAGCTGGGCAATGGCTGGAAAGACCATGAAATCCTTGATAACGGCCAGGCCATCCGCCTTAAACCCGGTGTGATTGGTGCTCAGGCCAATAAATACCTCGCCTCACTACAACGCAAGATCGGGCCAGACCCGGCGTCGATCAATGCCTGCATGATCGGGGGTATTGCCGCCAACAATGCCTCGGGCATGTGTTGTGGTACGGCACAGAATTCATACAACACCTTAAAAGACCTGCGGGTGATTTTTGCTGATGGCGCACTGCTGGATACGGCTGATCCCGCCTCAGTGCAGGCTTTTAACAGCAGCCATGGTTTTTTGCTGCGGCGACTGGCCGAGCTGGGTGAGCAGACCCGTGCCAATACCGCACTGGCAGAAAAAATCCGCCATAAATACCGGCTGAAGAACACCACAGGTTACAGCCTGAATGCACTGGTGGATTTTGAAGATCCGCTGGAAATCCTTAAACACCTGCTGATCGGCTCCGAAGGCACGCTCGGTTTTATCAGTGAGATCACCTACCACACGGTGCCGGATTACCCGCACAAAGCAGCGGCGCTGATTTATTTTCCCGATATGGCTGCGGCCTGTCGTGCCACTACAGTGATGAAACCCACACCCGTGGCAGCGGTGGAGTTGCTGGATCGGGCGGCATTACGTGCGGTGCAGGGTATGCCCGGTATGCCGGATAACCTGAAAGCCCTGCCGGATGATGCCGCAGCCCTGCTGGTGGATGTGCGCGGCAGTGATGCCACTCATCTGGATGCAAACATCATGGCGGTTACGGCAGCACTGGCAGGCATGATCACATTGCTGCCGGTGGAGTTCACCACGGATATCAAGACTTATGAACTCTACTGGAAAATCCGCAAAGGCACTTTTCCGGCAGTGGGTGCCGAGCGGGTGATTGGCACCACGGTGATCATTGAAGACGTGGCCTTCCCGCTGGAGCGACTGGCGGAAGGGGTGGCTGAGCTGCAGGCATTGTTCAAGAAATACCGTTACGACGAAGCCATCCTGTTTGGTCATGCGCTGGAAGGCAACCTGCATTTTGTGTTCACCCAAGGTTTTGATGATCCGGCAGAAGTACAGCGGTATGAAGCGCTGATGGATGAAGTGGCACAACTGGTGGCGGTGAAATACGGTGGTTCGTTAAAAGCCGAACACGGCACCGGGCGCAACATGGCACCTTATGTCGAGCTGGAGTGGGGCAGTGATGCCTACGCCCTGATGAAAAACATCAAGCGGCTGTTTGATCCGGCCAACCTGCTGAACCCGGATGTAATTCTTTCAGATGATCCCAGTATTCACCTGCAAAACCTCAAACCCCTGCCGGAAGCTGATCCGCTGGTCGACAAGTGTATTGAATGTGGTTTCTGTGAAGCAGTCTGCCCGTCGCGCAGACTGACTCTGACCCCACGTCAGCGGATAGTGATCTGGCGGGAGTTACAACGCCGCCGTCAGGCAGGGGAAGATCCGGCAGGCATTGATGCGCTGACCGAAGCCTATCAATATCAGGGGCTGGATACCTGTGCCGCAGATGGCCTGTGTTCCACCCAGTGTCCGGTGGGTATTAACACTGGGGATCTGGTGCGTGGCATCCGCCGTGAGCAGAACCTCAAACACCAGAACAAAGCCGAATGGATTGCCAGCCATTTTGATGGGGTCACCCGTATGGCGCGTACCGGCCTGCAACTGGCAGGCATCGGTCGCAAGGTGATGGGTGATGCGGGCATGAAAGCCAGTATGAATACCCTGCGTAAACTGGGTGTCGATGCCGTAGGACACTGGATACCCAGCTTGCCCAAGGCTGCCCGTCCACTGGACAAAATCCGACCGACCACCCCACCACCCACGAATGCCAATGCACCGGCAGTGGTTTACTGGCCGTCTTGTGCCAGTCGCGTGCTGGGTAATGATGTTCATGCGGGTGAACAGGCTTCACTCAGTGAAGTCACCCTTAACCTGCTGCACAAGGCCGGATATCGGGTCATTATCCCCGAAAGCATCAACAGCCTGTGTTGTGGTATGCCGTTTTACTCCAAGGGCTTGTTTGAAGTGGCGGATCAAAAACAGGGTGAACTGCTGGCCGCTTTGATGGAAGCCTCTGAACAAGGCCGCTGGCCGGTGATTGCAGATACCAGCCCCTGCAACCTGCGCTTAAATGAAGGGGGTTTAAAACAGCTGCAACTGCTGGAAGCCAGCGAGTTTGTTGCTACAGAAGTGCTGCCGAAACTGAACATCCGCCGTAAACCCGGCAAGGTGGCGGTGCATGTTACCTGCTCCACCACCCGGCGCGGCAAGGGTGACCTGTTGGTACAACTGGCACGCGCCTGTGTGGAAGAAGTGGTGTTGCCGGAATCGGTGACCTGCTGTGGCTTTGCCGGAGATCGCGGATTTCAGCAACCGGAACTCAATGCCTCAGCCTTGCAGGATCTAGCCAAAGAAGTGGCTGGTTGTGAAGCGGGATACTCCAACAGCCGCACCTGCGAAATCGGCCTGACAGAACATGCCGGAATCCACTACCAGTCGATCCTGTATCTGGTGGATGAGGTTAGCGGGTAGAATGAAGCATTTTATACAGTCTATTTTGCAATGGTTCAGACAGTTTCATGATGCAATAGCACCGTAGTTGCAAAGCTCCTCCGAACTATTGCTCAGCAAAAACGGGTCGCCAAAACATGGGGTCGCTGGCAGCAGGGTCAAGCAGGCGCGGCACTACATCCTCATGTCACGGCTGGCTCGCAAGATCAAAGATAAAACCCTGCTGAATTGTTTTTCTTGCCTGTTGGTATGAATCGCGGATAATTCGTTTTTTTCTCCGGGAGATTAAGCGGCAATGAGTCACAGTGCGACCCAATGGCGAGATCAGTTGGAAACCTTACGAGCCAACAAGGTTTTTGAAACTGTTGTGATCGGTATCATCATCGTTTCAGCCTTGCTGATTGGTGCCAAAACTTATGAAGAATCCAGTCGTTTTGAGCAGATCATCTACTGGCTGGATTGGGGGGTAACACTTTTTTTCCTGATTGAAATCATCATCCGTCTGGCGGCTGAAAAAAACCTGCTGCACTTTTTCAAGAAGGGCTGGAACATCTTTGACTTCCTGATTGTTACCGCCAGCCTGATTCCGATTGATGATTCAGAAATGGTACTGCTGGCGCGTTTGCTGCGGGTGTTCCGGGTGTTGCGTCTGGTTTCGATGATTCCGGAGTTACGCATCCTGCTGTCAGCACTGGTTAAATCCTTGCCACGCATGGCTTATGTCGCCCTGCTGATGTTTATCATGTTTTATATCTACGGGGCGGTTGGTAGTTTCCTGTTCCACGATGTGGATGAAAAACTCTGGGGGAATATTGCAGTATCCATGTTAACGCTGTTTCAGGTGGCGACTTTTGAGAGCTGGGCAACCGCAGTTTTGTACCCGACCATGGAGCATTACCCCTACAGCTGGATTTATTTTTTGACCTTTATCTTCCTGAATGCTTTTATCTTTTTGAACATGATGATTGGTATTGTGCTGGATGTGATGCAGAAGGAAAGCACCCAGTACGAAATTGAGACTGGACAAGGTGAAGCAGCAGAAATTCACTGGATGCGTGAGAACATGGAAATCCTGCGCGCCCAGATGGATCGTATCGAATCCAAAATGGATAACAAACCCTAGAGGTAGGCTGATGCTGAACCGGCTGGCAGAGCAGATGCAGGCCTTTCGTCCGCGCCGCGTGCGCTGGGTGATGCCTGAGGCTGCAGTGCTGATTCCGGTGACCGAAAGTGATGATCCCTCTATTATCCTGACTCGCCGTGCTGACCACATGAAAACCCACAGTGGTCAGGTGGCTTTCCCCGGTGGTAAACGGGATGCAGAAGATATTGATCTACAGTCCACTGCCTTGCGTGAAGCACAGGAAGAAATTGGGCTGAACCCTGATCAGGTGCGCTTGCTGAACCCGCTGAGTGATGTGGTGTCTCTGCACGGCATCAAGGTCACTCCTTTTGTGGGATTGGTGCCAGCCGAGTTACAGCTGCAGCCCTGTGAAGCCGAGCTGGATGCCATTTTTCATGTACCTGTTAGCTGGTTATTACAGGACCCACGCAGCCATACCGATGTGATCCGGGTTGCTGACACCACTTATTATGTGCCCAGTTTTCCTTTTGGTGAATACACCATCTGGGGGTTGTCTGCGATGATGCTGGTCGAACTCTTGCAGGTCGGGTTTAATATGGATGTTGATTTGCATCACAAGCCAGCAGGTAAGCTGATAGAACATCCGGTCAGGCTCTTTCCGCCTGACGCATTCAAATAATAAAAGGAGCCAGCCATGCTGTATGACCTTGAAGAGCGTCGTGTGCAGTTACAGGGTGAAGATATTTTTGTGGCGCCCAATGCCATGTTGATTGGTAATGTGTTAGTTAAATCCGAATCCAGTGTCTGGTTTAATGTGGTTGTCAGAGGTGATAACGATCCAATCATTATCGGAGAGCAGAGCAATGTGCAGGATGGTTCCATTCTGCATACCGATGTAGGTTATCCGCTGGTGATAGGCAAGGGTGTCACCATAGGACACAAGGTGATGCTGCATGGCTGTGAAGTGGGTGATTACAGTCTGGTGGGCATGAACGCTGTGGTGCTGAACGGTGCAAAAATTGGTCGTTACTGCCTGATTGGTGCCAATACCCTGATCCCTGAAGGTATGGTGGTGCCTGATGGTTCACTGGTGATGGGGTCACCCGGTAAAATCAAGCGCGAACTGCGGGCCGATGAAAAAGCCAGACTCGAAGCCAGTGCTGCCCATTATGTCGAAAATGGCCTGCGTTATCTGTCCACCCTGCGACCACGTCCCTGATTCACCTTACAACAAGAGTTATTGATGAATACAACAGCAGCAGCAAACTCCAGTGCTTTCACCCGGGTGTTAACCGGTATCACCACCACGGGCACCCCTCATCTGGGTAACTATGTGGGTGCCATACGTCCGGCTATTAACGCCAGTCGTGATCCACAGGTGCAGTCTTATTATTTTCTGGCCGATTTTCATGCTCTGATTAAATGCCATGAGCCACAACGAGTGGCTGAGTCCCGCCGGGAAATTGCCGCTACCTGGCTGGCGCTGGGGCTGGATACTGATCATGCCATTTTTTATCGCCAGAGCGATGTTCCGGAAATCCCCGAGCTGACTTGGCTGCTGACTTGTGTGGCAGCCAAGGGTTTGATGAATCGTGCCCATGCTTATAAAGCCAGTGTGCAGGAAAATCTGGATGCCGGTGATCGTGATCCGGATGCAGGCATCAATATGGGGCTGTACAGCTACCCGATCCTGATGGCGGCGGATATTCTGATGTTCAGTCAAAAGCAGGTTGCTGGTCAGGATTTTGGCCTGACTCGTGTGCCTGTTGGTCGTGATCAGATACAGCACATCGAGATGGCGCGTGATATCGGTCAGCGCTTTAACCATATCTTTGGTGAAGAGTTTTTTGCTCTGCCAGAGGCAGTGGTGGATGAGCAGGTGGCGGTGCTGAATGGTCTGGATGGCCGCAAGATGAGCAAAAGCTACAACAACACCATTCCGCTGTTCGAGCCGGAAAAGAAATTCCGCAAACTGATCAACAAGATCAAAACCAACTCACTGGAACCCGGTGAACCCAAGGATACTGAGGACTGCACCCTGTTCCAGATCTATACGGCTTTTGCCTCTGCTGTAGAAGTGGCTGAAATGCGTGAGCGTTATGCGGCGGGCATCGGCTGGGGAGAAATGAAAGGGCAGCTGTTTGAGTACCTGAATGAGCAGTTACGGACACCGCGTGAGGAATACCAGCGTTTGCTGGCTGATCCGGCTTATGTCGAAGCTGTGCTGCATAAGGGTGCTGATAAAGCCCGCGCTGAAGCCACACCTTTCCTGGATCGTCTTAAGGTAGCTGTTGGTCTGGGTCGTTTTATCTGATCGGTAACGGGCGACTTTTGTAATCCAGAGGTCGCCCGTTTTTTCAGGATTTTCGACGCAGCAGTTTTTTACGCTTTTTGCTGGTGTCTTCCCAGCAACGCACAGCCTTGATGAGGTTTTCTTTCACTTCCAGGGTTTCGATGCGGTAACTACCAAAAGCCACACAGATATTGCCATCAGGAATGGATTCCAGATGTTCAAGAATTAGTCCATTCAGGGTTTTGGGGCCGTGAGTGGGTAATTCCCATTCCAGCTGTTTGTTGATTTCCCGGATGGTGGCGCTGGCATCAATCAGCCAGGAGCCATCTTGCTGTGGCTGAATGTCATCCTGATGCTGGGGCACATCAGTGGTGAATTCACCCACAATTTCTTCCAGTATATCTTCCAAGGTGACCAGTCCCTGCACATCACCGTATTCATCCACTACTATACCTATACGGCGTTTTTCCTTCTGGAAATTCAGCAGTTGGGTTTGCAGCGGAGTGGATTCGGGAATGAAGTAGGGTTCCCGAGTTTCCTGAATCAACATGCCTTTACTCGGTTTTTCGGAGGCAATCAGGCGCAGGGCACCGCGTAGGTGCAGGATGCCAATAACATTGTTGATGTCGCCCTTGTATACCGGGATGCGAGTGTGCTGCGAATGGCGCAACAACTCCAGAATGGTGTCCATATCCTGTTCAAGATCGATGCCGGTGACTTCCTGGCGTGGAATCATGATGTCATCCACAGTGATCTTTTCCATATCCAGAATTGACAGCAACATAGCCTGGTGGCGGCTGGGAATCAGGTTGCCGGCCTCATTCACTACGGTGCGTAACTCTTCTGATGTTAGATTGTCCTGCTTGTGTTCGTCAGGTCGTGCACCCAGCAGTCGCAGTATGAAGTTACTAAATAGGTTAACAATCCATACCAGCGGATAAAGCAGTTTGAGCAGTGGTGTTAAAGCAAAAGACGCGGGTCGGGCAAACTGTTCTGGGTGAAGTGCCGCCAGGGTTTTAGGGGTCACTTCAGCAAAAATCAGCACCACAATGGTCAGTGCAAAAGTTGCTGCAAGTGGCCCCAGGCTTTCGCCAAGAAAATGGATGGCGATAACCGTGGCAATGGCGGCAGCAAAGTTATTAACAAAGTTATTGCCGATCAGAATGACACCCAACAGCCGATCCGGGCGTTTCAGCAGATTACTGATACGAATGGCGGCTTTGTCACCCTGCTTGGCCTTGTGGCTGAGGCGGTAGCGGTTGATCGACATCATGCCGGTTTCAGAGCCGGAGAAGAATGCGGAGCAGGCAATTAAAAGTGCCAGTATTCCCAGTAGCAGCCCAAGGGGGAATTCAGCGTTCAAGCGGTGTTTACCTCATCCGAGAATAAATTGAAGAACAAATTTGCTGCCAAAATAGGCCAGTAACAATAACAGGCTGCCGCCCAGAGTCCAGCGTACAGCCGTCATGCCCCGCCAACCAAAACGCCAGTGTCCGACCAGTAATAGGCCAAACGTCAGCCAGGCGGCCAGTGACAGCACACTTTTGTGGGCTAGTCCCGGTGCAAACAGGCTGTCAAAAAAGATAAAACCACTGATTATGCCGAGTGTCAGCAGAATCTGACCGGCCAGCAGCAGATCAAACAAGAGTCTTTCCATGGTCTGCAGGGGTGGTAACACCGCTATCAGCCCTTGCAGGTGACGGTGTTTTAGCTGGCGGTTCTGTATTGCCAGCAAAACAGCTTGTACACTGGCCAGCGCAAAAAGGCTGTAGGCTGACAGTGAGGCAATAATATGCAGAAACAGACCATCTTCACTGCGTGGTTTGGCTGTGTGGCCACCGGAGAGCTGGGTCAGCAGTAAAAAAATGGCGGCTAGTGGGAAGAGTGCAGCAGCAAGATTTAATGTGGGGTGGCGTAGGCTGGCGAATAGAATAAAAGTACAAATCAGCCAGTTGACCAACGAAGCGGCTTCCAGAAAACCCAGGTTAAAATCCTGTGGCAGGCCAAGGTGGCCATACAGGGCAATACCGTGAGTTATCAAGGCACCCAGCCCCAGCAGCTGTACCAGTAAAGTCTTTTCTGGAGCTTTGCGAGCCAGCTTCAGCCAGACCCTGGATGCTCCAGCCAGATAAAAAGCAATGGCAAGTAAGGTAAAAGGAAGAAGGGCGACCATGCTGGGGTTCTGAGGCTCCATAAAGAATAATCTGCCTATCCTAGCCGATTCCTCTGACTTTGGCATCCATTCCGGGTGCTTCTTGGTCTATAATCGGCGCAAATGCTTAGTGAGGGCAAGACATGTTTGAAAGTTTAAGTGATCGCCTGTCGCAGACACTGCGCAGTATTTCCGGTAATGCCAGACTGACGGAAGACAACATCAAGGACACCCTGCGGGAAGTACGCATGGCGTTGCTGGAGGCGGATGTTGCCTTGCCGGTGGTGAAAACCTTTATTGATCAGGTGCGTGAGCGTGCTGTTGGTCAGGAAGTATCCAAGGCGCTGCAGCCGGGTCAGCAGTTCCTGAAAATAGTAAATGAAGTGCTGACTGAGACTATGGGTTCGTCCCACGCTGGTCTGGAGCTGAAAGGTGAACCTGCCGCCGTGCTGATGGCCGGTCTGCAGGGTGCAGGTAAAACCACTACAGTTGCCAAGTTGGCGCGTCACCTGCGTGAGCGAGAAAAGAAAAAAGTGCTGGTGGTGTCGGTGGATGTGTATCGCCCCGCCGCTATGGAGCAGCTGAAGACTCTGGCGGCAGAAGTGGGTGTGGATTGTTTTCCTTCTACGCCAGATCAAAAACCGGCTGCCATCATTGAGGCCGCTCTGCGCGAAGCCAAAATCAAGTTTTATGATGTGATGCTGGTGGACACCGCCGGTCGACTGCATGTTGATGAAGGCATGATGGCTGAGATCAAGGCAATTCATGCTCAGTTAAAGCCTTGTGAAACCCTGTTTGTGGTGGATGCCATGACGGGTCAGGATGCGGCCAACACAGCCAAGGCATTTAATGAAGCCTTGCCGTTGACGGGTGTGGTGCTGACCAAGGCGGATGGTGATGCCCGTGGTGGTGCGGCGCTGTCGGTACGCCAGGTGACCGGCAAACCAATTAAGTACATCGGTATGGGTGAAAAAACCGATGCGCTGGAACCCTTCCATCCTGAGCGTATTGCTTCCCGGATTCTGGGTATGGGTGATTTGCTTTCTCTGATTGAGGAAGCTGAGCGCACCATGGACAAGGACAAAGCCGCCAAACTGGCCAGCAAGGTCAAAAAAGGCAAGGGTTTTGATCTGGAAGATTTCCGTGAGCAGCTGCAGCAGATGAAAAAAATGGGCGGCATGTCCAATATGCTGGAGAAACTTCCCGGTATGGGAGGTCTGGCTAAAATTGCCGAGCAGCAAGGGCCGATGAAAGAGTTTGGCAAAATGGAAGCCATCATCAACTCCATGACCCCCTGGGAGCGACAAAAGCCGGAACTGTTAAATGGATCACGCAAACGTCGCATTTGTGAAGGCTCCGGCACCCAGCTGCAGGATCTGAATCGTCTGATCAAACAGCATAAACAAATGCAGAAGATGATGAAAAAAATGACCAACAAGGGTGCCGTTGCCAACATGATGCGCGGTATGCAGGGGCAGATGCCACCCGGTATGGGTGGGATGGGTGGCCTCGGTGGTGGTGGTTTTCCTCCGCGCTTTTGAAAAAAGCAGTGCTGCCGCTTGCGTTTGTCCGGCGGCACTCTACAATAGCGCAACCCTGAAGACTCAGGGATTATTTAGCAGTCTACTCGGGTCAAGCCTTCCCAAGGCTGAAGTTATCCATTAGAATACTTCGCCTTTCGGGTGCCTTGCCTTTTGAGCAGTGTTTTATGTGCTTGGGTGGCTTTACCCGGATAGGGTGATATCCCTGGTCGCAAATTTCTTGCAGCAGCAGAGCTGTTCTGTGCTGTATTCCGGATACTTTAAAGGAAAGACTTGCAATGGTAACCATTCGTCTGGCTCGTGGCGGTGCAAAAAAGCGCCCCTTCTATCACGTCAACGTGACTGACTCTCGCAATGCGCGTGATGGTCGTTACATCGAGCGTCTGGGTTTCTTCAACCCTGTTGCTCAAGGTAATGCTGAGCGTCTGCGCATTGATTCTGACCGCCTGCAGCACTGGGTTTCTCAGGGTGCACAGCTGTCTGATCGTGTAGCAAAACTGGTTAAAGAAGCTGCCAAACAGCAGTAATTGCTGTGGTAGTCCTGATGTTTCTTTTCGCACATGAGTGAGGCTGATGCACATGAGCGGAAGTTCAGGAAATCAGTTGGTAACTAATAATGACACTGATGAAATTGTGCTGGGTCGAATTACCAGCATCTTTGGTGTTAAGGGTTGGGTGAAGGTTTATTCCTACACCGACCCAATGGAAAACCTGCTGGACTACCCCGAGTGGCACTTGCTGCATCAGGGTGAACGCAAGGTAATCCGTAAGCTGGATGGTCGCAGACACGGTAAAGGTTTGATTGCCAGGCTTGATGGCATCAACACCCCCGAAGAAGCTCGGCTACTGTCCGGGGCTGAAATCAGGCTGAGTCGGTCAAAATTGCCTGACCTGCCGCAGGGTGAATACTACTGGAGCCAGCTGGTTGGTCTTAAAGTGATCAATTTGCAAGGCCAGGTATTTGGACAGGTAGATTACCTGCTGGATACCGGAGCCAATGACGTGCTGGTGATAAAACCCTGTGAAGGTAGCCTGGATAAGCAAGAACGGCTGGTGCCCTGGTTGATCCCTGATGTGATCCGTCAGGTTGATCTTGAAGCTGCTCAGATCGATGTGGACTGGGATGCAGACTTCTGAAACAGATCGGCATCAGCAAGTGACGAACACAGAGTCGCGCAGAGTGTGGTTTGGTGTTGTATCTCTGTTCCCGGAGATGTTCAGCGCCATCACCGAGCAAGGTGTACTTGCCCGTGGCATGAAACAAGGGTTACTGGAATTTGAATTCTGGAACCCGCGTGATTATGCAACGGATCGGCATCGCACTGTGGATGATCGCCCTTATGGCGGTGGTCCCGGAATGTTGATGAAAGTGGAGCCTCTGCGTGCAGCCATTCAGGCGGCAAAAGCAGCAGCCGGACCTGAAGCCAGAGTGATCTATCTTTCGCCGCAGGGGCGTAAGCTGGATCAAGCTGGTGTGGAAGAACTGGCGTGCCGCAACAAGCATATTCTTGTTGCAGGGCGTTATGAAGGAATTGATGAGCGCTTGGTGGCCTCTGAAATCGATGAGGAATGGTCTATAGGTGACTATGTCCTCAGCGGTGGTGAGCTGGCAGCCATGACACTGATTGATGCTGTGTCACGTCTGGTGCCCGGTGTGCTTGGGCACCAAGCCTCTGCAGAAGAGGACTCTTTTGCCTCAGGTTTGCTGGATTGTCCGCACTACACGCGGCCTGAGGTGATAGACGGGCAAGGTGTTCCCGGGGTGCTGTTGAGCGGCAACCACGAAGCAATACGTCGATGGCGTCTGAAGCAGGCGCTGGGTCGAACCTGGCTGCGACGACCTGACTTGCTGGCCGGGCGTCAGCTCAATCAGGAGCAGCAGGATTTATTGGCAGAATTTATCCGCGAATACGATGCCCCGCTTACCAGGGCGCAAGTCGAGCGGCCTTAGTCTAGGAGCGAGCAGCAATGAGCAATAAAAACTTGATTATCCAGGCTCTTGAAGCCGAACAAATGAACAAAGAAGTCCCCTCTTTTGCACCTGGTGACACTGTTGTTGTCCAGGTTAAAGTAAAAGAAGGCAACCGCGAGCGTCTGCAGGCTTATGAAGGTGTGGTGATTGGCAAGCGTAATCGCGGCCTGAACTCTGCTTTCACTGTTCGCAAGATTTCCAGCGGCGTTGGTGTTGAGCGTACTTTCCAGGTTTACAGCCCGCTGGTTGACTCTATCCTTGTCAAACGTCGCGGTGACGTGCGTCAGGCCAAGATTTACTACCTGCGCGAGCGTTCCGGTAAGTCTGCACGTATCAAGGAAAAACTGGTCTGATATGTTCTTTTGTCTGCTTTCCGGCAGCAAAGAATATGCAACAGTAAAAAACGGGCGCCTTCGGGTGCCCGTTTTTATTTTGTAGATCCATTGGCATGGTGTTTTGCAGGTTGCAAAGGCATACTGAACGGCTTATTTGCCTGATCCCTGTGATCACGATCCAGTTATGGAGAGGCGTATGTATAACAAGGTGATCAAATTTTCTTTGCTGTTACTGCTGCTGGTTATTGCTCCGGTGGTTGTAGCGGATAAACTTAATCAGTTGCAACAGAGTCTGCAGAAACTGAATCCCGGTATTCAAATTGTTGAGCTGAAACCAACTCCTGTGAGTGGATTTAACGAGGTGCTGCTGAATACCGGTGATCTGCTGTATATCAGTGACAGTGGTGAGTACCTGTTTGCCGGTAATCTACTGGCTTTGACTGACTCAGGTCTACAGGATCTGACTGAGCAATCCAGAACCCTTCGCCGTGGTCAGATGATTCAGCAACTGCCAGCATCGGAGCAGGTGGTGTTTCCAGCAATCGATGAAACACGCGCGGTTGTACAGGTTTTCACTGACATCACCTGCCCTTATTGTGTGCGTCTGCATGAGCAGGTTCCAGAGCTGAACCGTCAGGGTGTAGAAATTCGTTATCTGGCTTTTCCACGTCAGGGTGTAGCTGGAGAAGGTTATCGGCAACTGGTTAATGTTTGGTGTGCAGACAATACCCGTCAGGCGATGAATGATGCCAAGGCAGGTAAACGTGTACCGGCACGCCAGTGTGACAACCCCGTACAAGCCCAGTATGATCTTGCACGCAGTCTTGGTATTCAGGGAACCCCGGCAATCATTTTACCGAGTGGACGCCTGATACCCGGTTTTATTCCGGCAGATCGGCTCATCAATGAACTGGGACTCTGAGCTACTGCTCTAAAGTTGCCCAAATGCATAACCCAATTTTCAGTGACATGAATAAACGAAGGAGACAATCTTGAAGCCTGTAAAAGTGGCCATCTGTGGTCTGGGAACTGTTGGCGGTGGTGTGTTTAATGTGCTGCTGCGTAATGCCAGCGAAATTGCCCGTCGTGCAGGTCGTCCTATTGTTGTGGAACAGGTTGCTAGCCGTAGCCCGAACCCCTCCTGTGATACCTCCAGTGTTTATGTCTCGCAGGAAATTCTGGATGTCACTGAAAATCCCGAAATTGATGTGGTGGTAGAGCTGGTTGGTGGTTATGACGCTGCGTTTGAGCTGGTGATGCGCTCAATTAAAGCAGGCAAACACGTGGTTACCGCCAACAAGGCTTTGATTGCCGTTCATGGCAACGAAATTTTTCAGGCTGCCCGTGAAGCCGGTGTGGTGGTGGCATTTGAAGCGGCAGTAGCCGGTGGTATCCCGATCATCAAGTCGATCCGTGAAGGCCTGACAGCCAACAAAATTCACTGGGTGGCCGGTATCATCAACGGCACGGGCAACTACATTCTGACTAATATGCAACAGGCCGGGCGCACCTTTGAAGACGTGCTGGCTGAGGCTCAGGAACTGGGTTATGCCGAAGCTGATCCTACCTTTGATGTGGAAGGCATAGATGCCGCCCACAAGCTGACCATTCTTTCCGCCATTGCATTTGGGGTGCCACTCAGTTTTGACAAGGTCTACACCGAAGGCATCAGCCGGATTGATATTGTTGACATCCGCCAGGCTGATGCACTGGGTTATGTCATCAAACATCTGGGCATTACCCGTCGCACGGATAATGGTCTGGAGTTGCGAGTGCACCCGACGCTGATTCCCAAAGAGCGCTTGCTGGCCAATGTCCATGGCGTAAAAAACGCGGTGATGGTTTACGGTGATGCGGTGGGTCCGACCCTCTATTACGGCGCCGGTGCCGGTGCTGAACCGACTGCCTCATCAGTGATTGCCGATCTGGTGGATGTGGCGCGTGCCATGGGTTCTGATCAGGAATCCCGTGTTCCTTATCTGGCCTTTGCTGAACAGGCGGATGATCTGCCGGTATTGCCCATGGAAGAAATCGAAACCGCCTACTATCTACGTCTGTTGGCGGTGGATCGTCCCGGTGTACTGGCACGGGTTGCCACAATTCTGAGTGATCAGGGTATCAGTATTGAAGCCATCATCCAGAAGGACTCCACCGAAGGTGAGCTGGTACCGATTATTCTGCTGACTCATAGAACCCGCGAAGCCGCCATGAATGAAGTGATTCGTCAGCTGGAATCCCTGGCTGATATCGCCGGTGGTGTGATGCGTATCCGTGTAGAAAGCCTTAACGATCAATAATTAACAGCGAGATAACAGCCGTGCGTTATATCAGCACCCGTGGGCAAGCCCCCGCACTGAACTTTGAAGAAGTTGTCCTAACCGGACTGGCCACCGATGGTGGCCTGTATGTCCCGGAAACTTATCCACAGATGAGCAAGGATGAAATTGCAGCGCTGGCCGGATTGCCTTATCACGAAGTAGCTTTTCGTGTGATGCTTCCTTACATCGGCAACTGCATTGATGAAGACACCTTCCGGCAGATGCTGAAAGACACCTATGCGGCTTTCAGTCATGATGCTGTGGCTCCGCTGAAACAACTGGACAGCAACCACTTCCTGCTGGAGTTGTTCCACGGGCCAACTCTGGCGTTTAAAGATATTGCCCTGCAACTGCTGGGTCGTTTGCTGGATCATTTCCTCGGTAAGCGCGGTGAACGCGGTGTGATTATGGGTGCCACCTCCGGTGATACCGGATCGGCTGCCATTGAAGGCTGCAAACCCTGCCAGCATGTGGATATTTTTATTCTGCATCCACACCAGCGGGTTTCTGAAGTACAGCGCCGCCAGATGACCAGTGTAATTGCTGACAATGTGCATAACATTGCGGTGCAAGGTGATTTTGATGATTGCCAGGCGATGGTCAAAGCCAGTTTTGGTGATCAGAGTTTTCTGGGTGGGCAGCGCCTGATTGCGGTTAACTCAATCAACTGGGCACGCATCATGGCTCAGATTGTTTATTATTTCACCAGTGCTGTAGCCGTGGGTGCACCTCACCGTGAGGTGTCTTTCAGTGTGCCTTCAGCCAACTTCGGTGATGTGTTTGCCGGTTATGTTGCGCGCAAAATGGGACTGCCCATCAAGCAATTGATTGTAGCAACCAATGCCAACGACATTTTGCATCGTACCTTGCATGACAATGATTTCAGCAAAAAAACGCTGCTGCCAACCTTGGCACCTTCAATGGATATTGTGGTGTCCTCAAACTTTGAGCGCCTGCTGTTTGATCTGTATCAGCAGGATGGCAAGGCGGTAGCAAGCTTGCTGGAAAACTTCCAGAAGGGTGCAACCCAGCTGGATGCCGCAGCCTGGAGCAAGGCAAAAGAGATTTTTGCCAGTCTGGCGGTGGATGATGCCACTATTCTGAAAGTGATTGCTGATGCTTACAAACGCACCGGTGAACTGCTTGATCCGCATACTGCAACGGGTTATCTGGCTACCGAACAGTGTGCCACTGATCCGGCTGTACCAGTGATTACACTGGCAACGGCTCATCCGGCCAAGTTTGAAGAGGCAGTAATCAAAGCCGGTTTTGCGCAGGGTGCAGCTCTGCCACCTCACATGAGTGATCTGCTGCAAAGGCAGGAGCGTTACACGGTATTGCCTGCCGATTTACAGGCAATACAGAACCATGTGGCGGCTGAGCAAAGTCGTGCAGGGCGCTGATCTTGAGGTGTGTTCCCCTACTGTTGATTGCAAAGTTTGATCGTGGCTGAGCTGAATAGAGAACACCGCAAGGTGATTGAACGCCCACTGAATCGGGCTGTTTATCAGCAGGCGCTGGCAGAAGGAGTGCATCCACTGCTGGCACGGATTCTGGCTGGCAGGTTGGACTCTGGGGTGGTTTCTGTCAGCGCTTTGATTAATCCTGGCCTGCAGCAACTGGCTAATCCAGAGCTGCTGGCCGATATTCAGCCTGCAGTGAAACGCTTGCAGCAAGCATTACAAGAGCAGCAACAGATTGGCATTCTGACCGATTATGATGTGGATGGTATTACCTCCCACGTGGTGATTTACCGTACCCTGACTGAATATCTGGGTGTAGCACCTGCCCGTATCAGTAGCCTGATCGGACACCGGATGCAGGATGGTTACGGTGTCAGTGACTCACTGGTGAATCGTATCCTGTCGAACTCACCCAGACCTCAGCTGATTATCACGGCCGACTGTGGCTCCTCTGATGAAGCACGGATTGCCCGGTTAAAAGCAGCGGGTATTGATGTGCTGGTCACCGATCACCATGCTTTACCCAAAGAAGGCCCACCCCCTTCGGCTTTTGCCGTGATTAACCCCACACGGGATGATTGTGCTTACCCAGATAAAACACTGGCCGGTTGTGCTGTGGCTTGGCTGTTGATGTCGGCATTGCGTAATGCTTGTGTAACCTCCGGGTGGGTGCCTGCCACCACACCCAAACTTTCAGCGCTCTTGCCCTTTGTTGCTCTGGGTACAGTGGCAGACTGTGTATCTCTGGGAGCCAGTGCCATCAACCGGGCGCTGGTGCGGGTTGGGCTGGAGCTGATGAATGCCTCCACAGCACCCTGCTGGGAAGCTTTCCGCCAGCTGATGGGCAGCAATCATCAGGCATTTACCGCCACCACTCTGGGGTTTCAGCTGGGGCCACGTATCAATGCTCGCTCGCGTATGGCTGATCCTTATGCAGCGCTGCACTTTTTGCTGGCAGAACAAATCGAAGCAGCCAGTTACCAGTTGCAGTTGCTGGATAGTGATAATCAAGATCGCCGTCTTGTCGAAAAAGAAATGGTACACAGTGCCATGGCGGCAGCAGAGCAGCAGGTTGCTGCCGGTCTGCAGAGTCTGGTGGCTTATGTTGAAGATGGGCATTCAGGTGTGCAGGGGATAGTTGCTTCACGACTGGTAGAACAACATGGTCGCCCCACCGTGGTATTAACCCCTGCCGCAGATGAGGGCCAGCTTTCAGCTTCGGCGCGTAGTGTGCCGGGTATCCATATTCGTGATGCTCTGCAGCGAGTGGATGATTACCATCCCGGTCTGCTGGTCAGGTTTGGTGGGCATCAGGGTGCAGCAGGGCTGACTCTCTGGAAAGACAAACTGGTCATTTTTCAGCAGGCTTTTGAGCGGGCAATCTGTGTTCAGCTGGGTGATCGCCGTTTAAGCCCCTGCATTTATACCGATGGTGAGCTGGGTGCTGGATTGCTGAGTCTGGATACCCTGAACCTGATACAAACCCTGGAGCCTTTTGGTCGGGAGTTTGATGCACCGCTGTTTGCTGGTGTGTTCCGGGTGGATAGCCTGAGGGTGGTGGGTGCTGACCCGGTTCACCTATTGTTGCAGTTATCAGTGGACGGTGATGGGCAGATGCACAAGGGAATCTGGTTTCGTGCTCTGCCACATGCCGGTGCTGAACTACCTTTTCAGGCCGGTGATCTGATCCGTATTGCCTACCAACTGGAAGAAAATATCTTCCGAGATCGGCGCTCACTGCAGCTTAATATCAGCCAAGCAGCAGTTGTGGTTACTTGAGGCAGTCCTTAAAGTAGATGTTACGAAAATCGCGCCAGCCTTCTCTGCCATCGGTTTCCATGTAGAGTTTTACCATGCGGCAGTAGTCTTCATCACGATGCCCTTCACGCAGTTTCATGGCTTCCGGATTGAGCATAAAACTCTTGAAAAACATGTAGGCCACCACAGCAAAGGCAATGATAAACAATACAGCGGCAACCAAGGCAATGGATTTGTTTTTTTCTTCCTGAGACGATTGCATCATAATTGGTATCTCCCAAAAGACTAACCCCATAGCTTGCCTGATTATCGCATCAAACAGCGTGTTTTTTTGTTAACCTTGTCCCGCTTCTGGCAGGTTGGGCTCCAAATGCAGGCAGGCTTGTCTGGCGGTACGGGCAAAACTGATCTGGTGGTTGCTGCGAATACCGGCTCTACGTAATTTCAGGATCAAACGTGGATTAAGGCCAATAAAGGTGATTTTTTTATCATCCAGTGCCAGCTGTCGTATGGCTGCATCCAGTGAATCAATCGCAGTGATATCCAGTGAGGGCACCTGATGCATATCCACAAAAACGGCCTCAATACCGGAATCTACCTGAGACAAGCGTCCCAGTGCCTTTTCAGCGGCACCAAAAAACAGTGGTCCGGCAATACTGATATAGGCAACACCCTGAGGTAATTTCAGCTCGCTGTGTTCTTCCTCTGTCAGGGTGCGTGCCTCGGTCAGCTGCGCCATCCGCCCCATGAACAACAATGAAGCCAGCACAATACCCACACCTACCGCCAGCACCATATCAAACATCACCGTCAGGCTAAAGCAGGTCATCAATACCAGCAGATCACTGCGCGGGGCAACCTTGATCATGCGCAGCACGTGATGGGATTCACTCATGTTCCAGGCCACAATCAACAAAAGTCCGGCCAGTGCCGCCATGGGCAAATAAGATAACCAGTCAGCAAAAATCAGGATACAGGCCAGCACCATAATGGCATGAAAAAAGGCTGCAAAGGGTGAGCGTCCACCGGCTCGGATATTGGCAGCAGTCCGCGCCAGAGCACCGGTTGCTGTGATACCACCAAAAAAGGGTGCCACCAGATTCCCCAGCCCCTGACCAACCAGCTCTGCATTCGGATCATGCTTGCCACCGGCCAGTGAATCACCTACCACTGCGCAGAGCAGTGATTCAATGGCGCCCAGGATGGCAATGGTGAAGGCTGCAGGTAGCAGTGCCGTGATCAGATCCCAGCTCAGACCAATCGGCTCACCATCCGCACCGGGCATTAACCAGGGGAAAATAAAAGACGGTGCCACGGGTGGAATCCCGCGCCCACTTTCTTCTCCCAGTGTCCAGCTGAACTGGTCACCCAGCAGTATGGATTCAAATCCCGGTAACCAGCGGCTACCCAGCAATGCCAGTGCTGTACCCAGCAGTAAAGCGGGTAAATGACCGGGAATCGGTGTTTTTAATCTTGGCCACAGAATCAACGTGAGTAGTGTGACCGCACCCACCACAAAATCCCCCCAGCTGATGGCGGGCAGGTAGTGAATAAAATCCAGAATCTTGACAAAAAAGTGTGCGGTATTGTCCATCTCGGACAAACCAAACAGATCCTTAAGTTGCAAACTGGCAATCACCAGTGCAATGCCGGCAGTAAAACCCAGGGTGACGGGTGCCGGAATAAACTGGATCAACCGCCCGAGTTTAAGCAACCCCATGGTCACCAGAATGACACCAGCCATCAGTGTGGCGAGCAATAATCCGCCCAGCCCGTATTGAGTGGTTACTGGCAGCAGAATCACCACAAAAGCCGCGGTAGGGCCGCTGACAGCAAAGCGTGAGCCGCCGCTTAAGGCAATCACCGCACCGGCCACTATGGCGGTATAAAGACCGTACTGAGGTGGCACACCACTGGCAATCGCCAGCGCCATGGCTAAAGGAACCGCAATGATACCCAGCGTGATGCCTGCCATCAGATCGGCACGTAAATCGCTGAGACTGTAACCCTGACGCAGGGTTTCCTTGACTGCAGATGCAAAGGGTAAGGACATGATAATCCTGAAGGTCGGTACAGAGTGGTGTTGTTATTTTGTGGATCAGATTAAGGATTGTACCCGGTCTTGTCACTTCGACCAAGGGGTGACCCATGGGTCAGAGTGCTGGATCAATAATGCCGTTCAGTGATGCGTTGCAGCGGAACCACCCGGCAATACTGGCGCGTTCTGTCTGGGTAGGCAGCACTTCATGGGGTAGTTCTTCGGATAAAAAACACACCAAAGTGCCGCTGCGGGGTGGTACATCCATGATGGGTTGTCCGGTATGCGGATGAAAAATCCGCATGGCACCCGCATCCATCTGCTGCCAGTCAGGGTTCAGATACAACACAGTGGTGACTTTACGGTTGCTGCGGCCACGAAAACTGTCGAGGTGTTGCTGATAAAAAGCACCGGGTGGATAGAGGGCGTAGTGGCATTCGTATTCAAACAATCCCAGAAACAGCTCACGGTTCAGGGTGTCTTTTAATTCCCGCATGATGGTGAGATAAGCGGCCTGTGCCGGAGTGCTGCCATCCAACCAGTGGGTGTAATCGCCGCGAATTTTTGTATCCTGCAGGTGTTCCTGCCCACGTCCGATACCTGCGGGGGTCAGCAGTGACTGGGCACGTAACTGCTGCAAATCCTCCAGCAGTTGTTGGCACAAGGCTTCCGGCAGGTAGTTTTCTGCCACAAACCAGTGTTGATCCACCAGACCATCCAGCAGGCTGTCAAAGGGAATAACAATCGGAGCAGCGTCAGCCGTTTCAACCAGATCGGGTCTGGGTGGGGCTGTTTCAGCAACTTCAAACGCCAGTTCAAGCAGTGAATCAGACATGAGTGCATCCCTGATAATACAAAGCGCCATTTTCTTGCTGAATCTTCAACAAGTACAGTAAAAAAAGCGGCAGATAGATGGGAAGGGTCACAGGCGCTTGAGCCGCAGCCTGCCAGTGTTTATGCTGGGCTGACTTTTTGCCTGCTGCCTTGCTCCGGGGATACTCCATGACCTTGCCACAACCCGATTTGTCACTCCTGCCACCCTCCCTTCATGCTGTGGCACAACAAGCCTTTAGTCGGTTGCAAGCACCTGTTCCGCCGGATTTACTGGCAGGTTTGACCCGCCTGCTGGTCAGCAGTGATTATGCCACCGACCTGTTGGCTGCCGATTCAACCCTGCTGTCTGATCTGCTGGCGCAAGGGCGACTGGATCAACCCATGAAGCTGGGTGACTACCACCAGTGGTGCCAGTCTTTGCTGCAGGATGCTGAAGGCAAACCGCCGGTTGATGAAGACTCACTGCATCGGCGGTTACGCCGTTTTCGTCGTCTGGTGATGTTGCGACTGTTATGGCGGGATGCCCAGCAGGCGGGGCGACCAACAGGTGTCTGGCAAACCTCGGCTGAGATCAGTGCACTGGCCGATGTCACGGTTGAAGCCGCATTAAGCTGGCTGGAGCAACACTATGCCGAAGCCTGGGGGCTGCCCTATCCGCGTGGTACCACAGCAGCACAGCAAGAATCCGGTGAGGTGCAACCACTACGCCTGGTGGTGCTGGGTATGGGTAAGCTGGGTGCCAATGAGTTGAACCTGTCATCCGACATCGACCTGATTTTTGCTTTTGCCAAACAGGGTGAAACCCTGGGTGGGCGGCGCAGTTTTGATAATCAGGAGTATTTTATCCGGCTGGGACAAAAACTGATTACTGCGCTGGATAAAAGCACCGCTGAAGGTTTTGTGTTTCGTGTGGACATGCGCCTGCGCCCTTATGGTGATGCTGGTGCGCTGGCGCTGAGTTTTAATGCCTTGCTGGAATATTATCAGGATCAGGGGCGCGATTGGGAGCGTTACGCCATGATCAAGGCACGGGTGATGGCTGGTGATCGGGAGGCTGGAGAACAGCTGCTGAGTGAGCTGCGTCCCTTTGTGTATCGGCGTTATCTGGATTTCAGTGCCATTGAATCCCTACGCGCCATGAAAGCCATGATCAACCGCGAGGTGCGGCGTAAAAATCTGGGTGACAACATCAAGCTGGGTTCCGGTGGTATCCGTGAGGTGGAATTTATCACTCAGGTGTTTCAGCTGATTCGTGGCGGGCGAGATACCGAACTGCAGGAACGATCCATTCGTAAGGTGTTGCCGGTGATTGCCGGACTGGGATTGATGCCACAACAGGCAGCCGATGAACTGCTGGAGTGTTATGCCTTTTTGCGCGATTTGGAACATGCCCTGCAAGGGTTGGCAGATCGTCAAACCCAGATACTGCCGGAAGATGAAACATCACAACAGCGAGTAGCATTTCGTTGTGGTTTTGATGGTTGGCAACAACTGGTGGAGCGGCTGAATCAGATCCGCGAACGGGTACGCCAGCATTTTGATGCAGTGATTGCCGACCCAGAAGAACAGCCCGGTGATGAGATGGATGACGGGCTGGCCTGTTTGTGGAGTGATGAACTGGATCACCAGCAGGCTGAAGAATTGTTGCAGCAGGCGGGCTTTAATCAGGCAAAACAAAGTTGGAACCTGCTGAATTCATTACATCAAGGGCGGGCAGTAGCCAGTATGCAGCAGGTCGGGCGTGAGCGTCTGGATCAACTGATGCCCTTGTTATTACGAGCAGTCAGTGAAACCACTCAGCCGGATCTGGCATTGGAGCGTACTCTTTGGTTGATAGAAGCCGTACTACGCCGAACCGCTTATCTGTTGCTGTTGACTGAAAATCCCCAGGCATTAAAACAACTGGTGCAGATGTGTGCGGTCAGCCCTTGGCTGGCGGAGCAGCTGGCAAAAATGCCGATCCTGCTGGATGAGTTGCTCAGCCCGGAAACCCTCTATTCACCTGCCGACAAAAGCCGCCTTCAAGATGAACTGCGTCAGCACCTCAGCCGGATTCCTGAGGATGACGTGGAAGCCCTGATGGAGGCACTGCGTTATTTTCGTCATGCCAATGTACTGCGGGTGGCGGCCTCCGATATTGTGGCGCGTCGCCACCTGATGAAAGTCAGTGATTACCTGACTTTTATTGCCGAGGTGCTGCTGGAGCAGGTGCTGCACCAAAGCTGGAAAGACCTGACGCGGCGTTATGGTTATCCGGTACTGGCCAATGGTGAAAAAGCCGATCCGGGTTTTATTATTGTTGGTTATGGCAAAATGGGCGGTATCGAACTGGGGTATGGCTCAGATCTGGATCTGGTGTTTGTCCATGATGGTCATCCCACCCAGGGCAGTGACGGTGAAAAATCCCTCGACAGCATCACCTGGTACAGCCGTCTGGGGCAGCGCATCATCCACTTTTTGTCAGCGGTGACGCCTTCGGGTCAGTTGTATGAGGTGGACATGCGTTTACGTCCTTCCGGCAACTCCGGTTTGCTGGTCAGCAGTTTAAAAGCCTTTGGTGAATACCAGCAAAAACAGGCCTGGACCTGGGAGCATCAGGCGCTGGTGCGGGCGCGGGTCATCTGTGGTGATGCAGAGCTGACAGCCCGTTTTAATCAGCTGCGGGCAAAAATTCTCGGTCAGCAGCGGGATCTGCAAAAGCTGCAAGATGACGTGGTACAGATGCGTATAAAAATGCGCGACAATCTGGGCTCGAAAAAAACCGCAGCTGATGAATTTCACATCAAGCAGGATGCCGGTGGCATTGTGGATATCGAGTTTATTGTGCAGTACTGCGTGCTGGCCTACAGCCATGCTCACCCGGCATTGTTGGAGTTTACTGATAACATGCGCATTCTGGATGCATTGGCAGCCACAGAGGTTTTACCTGCATCACAGGTTGAGCAGTTACAGCAGGCCTATCTGGCTTATCGCGGCGCGGCACATCACGCCGCGCTGGAAAAAGCCGGCACTTGTGTGGCAGCAGAACCCTGGGCAGAACACCGCCAGCAGGTGACACAAATCTGGCAGGCTATTTTTGGCACCCAAATTTAAACATCAGGATCATCAAACAGGCTGGGGATAACACATGGGACATTTTCGTCGCCCGCAAGGCGGTCGGCAGCTGGTGGTGATGCCCGGAACCGCCCAGAAAAACCTGCTGGCACAAGCCATGCTGGCGGATTTACGGCAACAGCATCCGGCACGTCCGCTCGATGTGATGACACCAACTGGGCTGGCGGGACTGGTCAGCCGTTTTGTGCAGGTGGATCAAACCCTGAATCTGCCAGAACCGAATATGGGATGGAGACTCTACTGGCGCGCCGGTATTGAAATGCAGGGCAAGAACTACAGCCATGCCTGGGTATTGCCGGATCGTTTTAAACCCGCTTTGATCCCGGCTTTGGCCAATGTACCTGAGCGCACGGGTTATCGGGGTAAATACCGTTATTCCCTGTTGATTGATATTCGCTTGCCGCGCAAGGATCTGCATCCACATCCGGCGGATCGTTACCGCGCACTGGCCTGGGATATCGGTGAGCCTCTGCCAGCCATCAAGCCACTGGGCATGAAGGTGGATAGTGAGGCTCAGCAAGAGTTATTAGAGCAGCATCAGCTGACGCTGGACAAGCCTGTACTGGCCTGGTGTCCGGGGAGTTTGCACGTTCTGGAGCCAGCACGTCACCGGATTGATCCTGTGCAGCAGCAGTCTTTTTTATTACAGGCGCTGGAGCAGGGCTGGCAAATCTGGCTGTTTGGCTCACGCCATGAGCAGCTGGAAATTGAACACCTGTTGTCACAAATGGATGCTCGCTTAAAATCGCAGCTGGTGAATTTTGTCGGTCAACTCAGCTGGGAGCAGGTGGTGGATCTTTTGTCGCTGGCGCAACTGCAAGTGGGACAGGATAACCCGCTGGCGCTGCTGGGTTGTGCTTGTGGCGTGTCGGTTTATCTGCCGGTGCAAGGTGAGTTGCCGGAGCGCACTCAGGGGTTGGCTCCACACCTGGGTGCAGAGTGGATTCAGCTGGATCAGCTGGAGCAAAAACTCGGTGAACTATAAAGATGTGCCTATGCTGCACTGCAGCTTAGCCCTTGGTATTAAGCCTGCCCCGTATAAAAATGGACAGATTTTCTGTAAAATCCCCTGTTGTAAAATTACTAGCTAACCCATTTACACGTTTCAAGCGTATAACTCCAGCGGTACACGCGACCAAAAGTTGCGTCAGCGTCAGCAAGAGTTGTCGATCATACAACTAAGGAATCGGGGAACAAAATGACAACACCAAAGATTGTTTACACCTTTACAGACGAAGCACCTGCACTGGCGACTTTTTCTCTTCTGCCCGTCGTCAGCACCTTTGCCAAGGTTGCCGGCATTGAAGTGGAAACCAGTGATATCTCCGTAGCCGCACGTATTTTGTCCGGTTTTTCTGATCGCCTGAAAGAGGAACAGCGTGTACCGGATACTCTGGAACAGCTGGGTGAGCTGGCCAAACATCCCGATGCCAATATCATCAAATTACCAAACATCAGTGCCTCTATTCCTCAGTTAAAAGCAGCCATCACCGAACTGCAGTCCAAGGGCTACGACATCCCCGACTACCCAGACGAAGCCACCACTGAAGAAGAAAAAGAAATCCAGGCGCGTTATTCCAAAGTGCTGGGCTCTGCGGTAAACCCAGTATTACGTCAGGGTAACTCTGACCGTCGTGCACCACCTGCTGTTAAAGCTTTTGCCCGCAAATTCCCGCACTCCATGGGTAAGTGGAGCAAGGCCTCCCGCTCACACGCTGACTACATGCGTGAAGGTGATTTCTTCTCCAGCGAACAGTCCATCACCATGGATAAGGCCGATGAAGTCCGTATCGAATTTGTGAACCAGGCAGGCAAGGTTGAAGTTAAAAAGAGCCTGAAACTGCAGGAAGGTGAAGTGCTGGACGCTATGTGTATGAGCTCCAAAGCACTGGATGCCTTTTTTGAGCGCACCCTGCAGGAATGTAAAGAAGACGGAGTGATGTGGTCGCTGCACGTTAAAGCCACCATGATGAAAGTCTCCCACCCGATTGTATTCGGTCACGCGGTACGGGTGTTCTTCCGTGAAGTGTTTGAAAAATACGGCGAGCTGTTCGATAAGCTGGGCGTAAACCCCAACAACGGTATGGCCAGTGTTTATGACAAGATCAAAACCTTGCCACAGTCTCAGCAGGATGAAATCGAAGAAGCCATCCACGCTTGTTACGAACACCGTCCTGAAATGGCGATGGTTGATTCCGTTAAAGGCATCACCAACCTGCACATCCCCAGCGACGTTATTGTTGATGCCTCCATGCCTGCCATGATCCGTACCTCCGGTCAAATGTGGGGTCGTGACGGCAAGCAGAAAGATGTTAAAGCGGTTATGCCTGAGTCTACCTACGCTCGCATCTATCAGGAAATGATCAACTTCTGCAAAACCAACGGTGCCTTTGATCCGACCACGATCGGTTCTGTGCCCAATGTTGGCCTGATGGCAATGAAAGCTGAAGAATACGGCTCACACGACAAAACTTTCGAAATGAATGAAGACGGTGTGATGCGTGTGGTCAAGTCCGATGGCAGCGTGCTGATGCAGCACAATGTTGAGAAAGGCGACATCTGGCGCGCATGCCAAACCAAAGACGCTGCAGTGCGTGACTGGGTTAAACTGGCTGTTAACCGTGCCCGTCAATCCGATACTACTGCCATTTTTTGGCTGGATGCAGAACGCGCCCACGACCGTGAGCTGCGCAAGAAAGTTGAAGTTTACCTGAAAGAACATGACATCAGCGGTCTGGACATTCGTGTGATGGGTTACAACCGTGCCATTCGTACCTCCATGGAGCGTATGATTCGCGGTAAAGATACCATCTCGGTTACTGGTAACGTACTGCGTGATTACCTGACCGACCTCTTCCCAATCATGGAGCTGGGTACTTCTGCCAAAATGCTGTCCATCGTACCCATGCTGGCTGGTGGCGGCATGTACGAAACTGGCGCAGGCGGTTCTGCACCCAAACACGTTCAGCAAGTCCTGCAGGAAAACCACCTGCGCTGGGATTCGCTGGGTGAATTCTTGGCGATTGCTGTATCGCTGGAAGAGTTGGGTCAGAAAAATGACAACAAAACCGCCAAGGTACTGGGACAGGCGCTGGACAAGGCTACTGGAACTCTGCTGGAAAACAACAAATCACCTTCACGTAAAGTGGGTGAGCTGGATAACCGTGGCAGCCACTTCTACCTGACTCTTTACTGGTCACAAGAACTGGCCGCACAACAGGATGACCCAGCACTGGCTGCCAAGTTTGCGCCACTGGCAAAAACTCTGGCAGAAAAAGAGCAGCAGATTCTGGAAGAGCTGAGCAAAGTACAAGGCCAGCCTGCAGATCTGGGTGGTTATTACCAGTTGGATCTGGCCAAGGCCAACGCCGTTATGCGCCCCAGCGCCACCTTCAACCAGGCATTGGAAAGCGTTAAATAATCCAGTCGGTTGAGATGTAAAAAACCCCGAAGTACCGCAAGGTGCTTCGGGGTTTTGTTTTCAGGGCTGCTGCATTATTCGTAATGGCTCCAGAGCCGGAGAATCTTGATCACCTTCTCATTCTCAAGCACCTGGTAAACCAAGCGATGCTGAATATTGATTCGACGAGAATAAGCCCCTGATAGATCACCAATGAGCTTCTCAAACGGAGGTGGCTTGCTGTAAGGATCTCTTGCAATCAAGGTGAGCAACTCCTGAGCGTTTTTCTTCAGGCCGCTGGAAGCCAGTTTCTTTGCATCCTTCTGGGCTTGTTTGGTGTAAACCAACTTCCAGGTCACCAGTCCAGTTCCTCATTGCACTGATCAACAGTTGTTGCCATTCCATCACGAATAGACTCACGCATACCGGGTATTGAGAGCAGGTAAAGTGTTTCCTGAATAGCAGCCCAATCTTCTTCAGCCACCAAGACGGCTTTATTCCGCTTGCCCATAATAACAATCGGCTGGTGGGACTCAGCCGTTTCATCAATCAACCGGTAAAGGTTGCTGCGTGCTTCGGTAGCGGTAATTCCAGCCATGACACACCTCTTGCATGGTTAACTTATAACCAATTGTACGCAATCATGGACGTACGTCAAGGTGTGCGCTTTGTGGGGCGCTGCATTCAGCGGTTTATCGGCTGCAATTCTTTGATAGCTCAGTCTTTTAATACACCATCTTTTTGCGTGGGTTTTACTCTGGCTGAGCCAGATAACTTAAGATTCTCTTTCGTAGACACAATCCTCAAAACAGCCATTTTTCTATGGTAATCATAAAATTTTTCAGAAAGATCGCTATCAGAAAAATAATCCCTCGAATTTTTATGTTCGTACTCTATTTTTGAAATATCAATATCATTTGAAACAATAAAGCTTTTTACAATAACAGAGAAAGTGAGCGGAGCCTTATGATCTACTTGGCATTCTTCCCACTCGACTACATCCCCTGTCAAAGCACATTGAACAGGACGGTTTTTAAACTGATCGATCTTGAATTTTCTAACTCTGTCGTGAACTGAAAACCTGCAAGCTCTTGAGAATGTCTGAATATCTGTTGGGAGTCCATTGATTGCCATTCTATAACTAAAAATATCTTTTATTCTTTTTCCATCAACATCACCAAAGAAATAAAAACATTTTGTTGTTCTGAAATCTGGGTGGCGATCAACCATGACTCCTTGAAGTTTTCTCGATGGGATTTCATCGCCATTTTTATAGAAATCAGCCACCATTTCTTCGGCAATCTCTGCGACTTCTTCAGAAGTGCCCTCTTCCTTAAAACCAAGCGCTATTAAACTCTTTGCATCTTCATCGGATAAATTTTCACCAAAACCATAGCGGTCAATGATCTGCTTATAAAATGAAAGCGCAGCTTTTTTTGAGGGAAATGTCTTATTGCCAACTGTTATTGAAAAGCGGCTCAAAGCCCTACTCCTTTTTGAAAACTACATTTAGCAAAATCCGCGTAAACCCTCGCCCAATCGGGCGGGGATATAAGCGGG
>NZ_JACUUA010000439.1 GCF_014859565.1 Marinospirillum sp.
TGAAAAAACAGCTAAATGCCAGTAACCTGCAGCAGGAACAAAAAAATCTGTTCCTGCAAATGTTCGAGGAAGGCCTGAGTGGTTACACCTATCTGGAGTAATACACTTTCAGACCTGTTTTAGACGCTGTGCTCAGGCTTCCACTACGTCTGAGCGCAGCTGATCCATAATGTATTCTGCCTGTTGTTGCTGCTCTACCAACACCTCCACACAATCCGCATCCAGATGCCGACCGGCCATACGTTTTAACTCCTCCAGCGCCTGTTTGACCGGCCAGGGCTTTTTGTAGGGTCGTTCACTGGTCAGAGCATCAAACACATCTGCAACAGCAATAATTCGCGCCTCAATGGGAATGGCTTCACCACTCAAGCCGTGGGGATAACCGGAACCATCCATTTTTTCATGGTGATGCAGCACAATGTTTTTTAACATCTGCACATCTGGTAAATGCTCCAGCCCGTGATTGCCAATCACACGATCCAACAGATCCACACCCTTCTGGGTATGTTCCTGCATTTCCTGAAACTCCTGATCCGTGAGTTTGCCTTTTTTTAACAGAATACGATCTGCAATCGCAATTTTTCCCAGATCATGCAGGGGAGCAAACAGCAACATATGCTGGATCTGGCGATCACTGAAAGTCCACTTGGGCTCCAGCCCAATGGCTATCATCTGAGCAAACTGTGCCATCCGCTCCAGATGAGCGCCCGTTTCAGGGTCACGACCGGCGCAGAGTGACATGGTGGATCTCACTGCTGCTGTCAGGGTGCGAATGGCGGCATGATCCTGATAAATCATCTGGGCAATCAGCTGACTGTAGAGCTCCAACTCGGTCAGTAACTCATCCTTGAATACAAAAGGGGAGTGAGAGTTAAAAAATACAAAACCCATCAACTCTCCACCACACAAGAGTGGACAGGTGAAGCTGGCGCGCCAGCCCTGCTGCACGAGCTTGACGGTATGGGGATTCACTCGACCAGTCTGCAGGGGTGGTACCAGTTCTTGTAAATCATTAATCACCCTGGGGTGCTGCTGCATGGCAATCTGCCGTAAAGACCAGGCATCTTTCAGGCGAAAATCATAAGCGGTAATCGCATCCTCAACCCCGCTGGTAGTAAAAAAGGTTCGCACCATATCGGTGGTTGGCTGGTAGAGCGCCACAGAAAAACGCTCTACCTTCGGGCGCTGCTGACGCAGACGTACACCCAGAAACCGTAGTTTTTCCGGCAAGCTGTGAAAGCGGCTCAGCTCTTTGACAAGACTGGCATAATGCATTTTTTGTGCCTCCCCGCATGTCTGGACGTGTTAGACCGGGTTTGTTTAATTCATCCCGGCAAACCTGCAAGTATCCTGCCACTCAGGCAAGCGTCAGCTGCTCTTTTAATAAGTCTGTCAGTTCCAGTTCCA
>NZ_JACUUA010000147.1 GCF_014859565.1 Marinospirillum sp.
AGATTTTATTCTGGCGCTGGGTTGGTCGGTACTGGTGTTATCAGTGGGGGCGATCCTGCTGCTGTTACTGATGATCCGTGCCGGAGAATCCACCCGCACTGCCAGTTATTTTTACCTGGTGCCACCACTGACCGCGCTGGAAGCCTGGCTGCTGTTTGATGAACGCATGACCCTGCTGGCATTAGTAGGAATGGTCATCACCGTGTTTGGAGTCTACTGGGCTAATCGGGTGGTAAGGTAGCCAGAGCAGCTATAAAAAGCTGGCTAAGTGTGGCACTGGGTGCTATATTTTTTGCTCAAGAGCAAGGACGTGATATGAGAATATTCAAAAACAGGGTGTTTAGTAAGTGGGCAACAAAAGAAGGGCTGGATGATAGTGTCTTGCAGGCTGCGGTTGATGAAATGGAGCGGGGGCTGATTGATGCTGACCTTGGCGGTAATGTGGTAAAAAAGCGTGTAGCGATTGCTGGTCAAGGTAAGAGTGGGGGAGTCAGAACTCTGTTGGCTTATAAGATTGGTAATAAGGCGTTTTTTGTCTACGGTTTTGCCAAGAACGCTCGTGCAAACATCAGCGCCTATGAACTAAAAGCCTTGAAAGTCTTGGCAAAAGAACTACTGGCTTACAGTGATGAAGCATTAAGCGAAGCCATCAAGCATGGTGCGTTAGCTGAGGTAAAAAATGATGGATAAATCAATTTTAGATACAGTGCATGAAACAGCGCAAGACCTGCACGCTGCTGGCGTGATGAAAGAGACTACACTGCGCGAATTTGATGCACTTTGTCTGCCGCCAGTGAAAGAATACTCGCCTGTACAGATCAAGCAAATCCGTACAAAGTATCACGCCAGTCAGGGTGTGTTCGCGGCGTATCTGAACACCAGTGTATCCACCGTACAGAAGTGGGAGCAAGGGCAGAAGAGACCCAACGGCCCTTCGTTGAAGCTGCTGAATCTGGTTGCGGAAAAAGGGCTGGAAATACTGGCTTAACAAAAAACCTGAAAGATTCTCTGTTCTTGGCTTCGATTTTTATATGTCCTCAAGTTGATACAGTCCAGATTTTGTCAGGGCTGCTTTCGTGGTGTTTTCTGTGGGATAATCTGCCCTTTTCCTGAACCGGATTACAGGGTGGTTTATGTCGCATCTGCTGCGTATTGTACTGATTCATGGACATCTGGACGGGGTGGTGGAGCTGGATCTGGATGGTCACACCAATATCTGCGGCACCAATGCGTCCGGCAAGACCACCCTGCAGCGGTTGGTGCCAGTGTTTTATGGGGAACAGCCCAACAAGGTTGTACCCAAAACCCGCAAGAAGTTTGATGAGTTTTACCTGCCCAGCAGCAACTCCTACCTGATTTATGAATACCGCCGCGAAGATGGCAATGTCTGTCAGGCGGTACTGACCCGTGCAGCCACCGGGGTGGAATACCGTTTTGTAAATGCCCCCTACAATCCCGAACATTATCTCAGCCAGAGTGAACAGGGCATTCAGGGCTTGAGTTACAGCGATTTTGCTGCCCGTCTGCGTCAGCTCAAAATTGATACCTCGCGTAAATTACAAGCCACCTCCGAATACCGCAGTGTGATCCAGAACGATTTCAGCCTGCTGCGCGGTAATTCACAGGAAGCCAAAAGCCTGCGCCAGATTGCGCTGCAGTACAGTCTGGTCAAGGTTGGGCATCGTATCCGCCACATGGAAAAACTGGTATCAGCAGTTCATGCCAAAGAAGGCAAGATGGATACCTTAAAAACCATGCTGGCGGCCATTTTTGAAGAAGATGGTGTGGAGCTGCCGGTCACCCGCATACGTAATACCAAGGCGCGGGAATGGATACAACAGATGCGCCAGTCGATGCGGCTGGACAGTTTAAAACAGGAATTTGCCAGCCTGCAGCGTCAGGTACAACAACTGGCCGCCACCGAAGCCGAACTGTGGCAGTTGTATCCTCTGCTGGAAAAAGACCAGGCCAGCCTGTTGCAGGAAGATGCGGATACCGAGGGACAGGCCCGTGAACTGGAACGTGAACTGAGTCAGCAGCAGGAAACTTTTGAAAATCAACGTAACGAACTGACCGGCCAGTTGAGTGAGCAGGAACAGGCGTTAAAAATCACCCAGCACGAGCTGGATGATCTGCAGCAGACTTATGAAAACTATGCCGAGCGGGATATGGCCGGTTTGGAGCTGGATTTACAGCAGCTACCCCAATGGCGCATTGATCTGGAAGAATTACAAAAACACCTGCAGCTGATGCGGGATGAACTGGGTGATTCCAAACAAAAACTGGAAGCCCGCAAGCTTGAGCTGGCCGAAGCGCTGGAGCGTCAGTCACAGCAGAACTACAGCCGCATCAGTCAGTTGCGTACAGAACAGCAGAAAACTCGTGACCAGCAGGAACTGCAGAAAAACCGGTTAGAACAGCAATACCAGCAGCAGCGTGATGAGCGGGAAGCCGACTATGAAATCCGTCAGGAGCAAATCACCGAACAACTGGCGGAACTGAAAGCCCAACTCAGCAGTCCGCAGCAGAAGGATGAAGAGATTCAGGCCATGCAGCTGGCGCAGGCGCGACTGGAACAGGCACAACAGGATCAGCGCACTCAGGCACAGCTCAGCGACCAATTGAATCGGGAATTACAGCAGTTGCAGCAGCAGCGTCGGGAACAGAGTGACCTGCTCACCCGCACCCGTCAGGCGGTCAGTCAGGCCGAGCAGCAGTGCCGAGAACTACAACGCCAGCGTGATCCTGAGCAGGGCAGCCTGCGCCATTTCCTGCGTTTTCATCAACCCGGTTGGGAACAAACTCTGGGCAAAGTGTTACGTGCAGATCTGCTGGAACGGTCTGATCTGGCACCCCAGCAACTACCGGGTGATGAACAGCGAATTTTTAACCTGCAGCTGGATTTAAATGCCATCGAGCTGCCGGATTATGCACGGGATGAAGCCGAACTATTGCAGATGCTTGCAGCGGCTGAAAAACGCTTGGCCCAACTGCAGCAAGAACAACAGCTGATCGAAAAACAGCTGTTGGAACAAACCCGTCAGGTGGAAGCACAACAACAAAAACTGGATCAGGCTCGGCTGCGCCTGAACCAGTGTGATCAGGATATCCAGTTTGCAACGGATCACCGTAATCGCCTGCAGGAAGAACAACAGCAACTGCAAAAACAACGGCAGCAGCAACTGCAAAAGCAGCTGCAGGTGGTTGAGCAGCAGAAACAGCAGTTGCGTGATCACAAACAGCAGAGTCTGGCCAGTTTAAAACACGAATTTGAAACCCAGTTGCTGGAATTTAAAGCCGACTGGCAGGAACAGCTGGCCGGGTTTGATCGCCAGATAGCTCAGTTGGAACAACAGATTAATCAGTTGCGGCAGGAACAACAGCAACAGCTGGCCGAGCTGGAAGCTGCGTTTAATCGGGATCTGGAAGCCCGGCAGATCGACCCGCGCCACCTGCGCGAAGCAGAAGAACGCCAGAAACAACTGCAGGAAAAAATCCGTAACACCAGCAATCGCAAGGATGAGTTGGAAGACTACCGGCGCTTTATGCGGGTCGACTGGGACAAACGCAAACCGGAGCTGCTGCAGAAAGAAACTCGTCTGAAAGACAGTGAGCGCCAGACTCGTGAGCAGTTGGAGCAGTTAAAAACCAGCCATAACCAGCAGCGCGGTCAGCTGAAAAACCGTCTCAGTGGTCTGGAAAAACACCTGAAGGGATTGCGTGAACAAGCCACTCGCCTGAAACCCCTGCTGAACCAGCTGGAGCTTTTGCCGCCACCGGAACAACCACCTGAAGTCACTGCAGCTCAGGGTGACCGGATTGAACGCATGGATCGTGCTCAGGCGGCACTGCGGGAATTGCATGACCTGACCCGACAGGTACGGGAAACCCAACAGACCTTTGAGCGTAACCTGACCAAGGATGCCAGCAGCGATTTTATTGCTTTTCTGGACAACCAGCGTCAGCAGTTGCAACCGGATCAACCGGGAGAAATCCATCCGCGCCGCCTGTTACCGGTTCTGTCCGGTATGTTGCAACTGCTGCAGGATCAACAGAACAATCTGGTGGAACAGGGGCGTAATCTCGGTGGTGACCTCAGCAAGTTTTTCACGGTTTTCCGTGACCTGAACCGGCGCATCAACGAACAGAGTCGGCGGCTTAGTAAAGAAGTGGCAGATGATCTGGTACTGGATGGTATCAGTAAATCCGAGGTCAAAATCCAGTCCACCATTGATGAACTGGGTTTCTGGCAACCGTTGAAACACTTTGCTGCCCTTTATGAGCAGTGGAAAGCCAGTGGCAATCCACTGCCGGATGATCACTACCTGAATGCTCTGGCTGATGTGGTGGAGTTACTGCGCAGTGATCAGAGTTACACCTTTGAAAGCCTGCTGCGGCTGGAGTTGCACCTGAATGAAGGTGGTTCGGATCTGGTGATCCGTAATGATCGCCAACTGCTGGAATCATCCAGTCATGGTATGGCTTACCTGATTCTGTGCAAATTCCTGCTGGCCTTTACCCGGCTGCTGCGTGGTAAGGCTGATATTGCCATCCACTGGCCGATTGATGAAATTGGCACCTTGGCTTATCACAATGTGGAAAAACTCTTTCGTGCCTGTGAAAGCAACCAGATCCATATTGTGGGTGCTTTTCCCAACCCGGAATCGGATGTGCTGCTGTTGTTCCGCCATCGTTACCTGATTGATCGGGATAAGAACAACCCACAACAACGTCTGTTAAAACGTATTGAACCCAAACTCAGTCGTCTGGCTGAACGTCTGCAGCAACGCCAGCAGGAGGTGACCCCATGACAGCATTAACTCAACATGGCCTGCTGCTGGAACGCCTGCTGGGCGGTGCTTTTGTCTGCAAGGTCAGTGATGAAGAGGCTTTTCGTCATCTGCAAGATGAAGCGACCCGCGAAGCCATTAATGAATACCTGCAACCACTGAACCGGCGGCTGGCGAGTAACCCGGATGCCAGTGTCTGGTTTCTGGCTTGGCGGGAGCTTACCACTGATGCCCGTGAGCAGTTATCCAACCAGTTAAGCCAGACCTGGAACAGCCTGATGCCACTGCTGGAATGGATGCAGCTGGTGCAGGAAGCGCTGGGACGTGACAGTGTGTTAACCGCAGGAGAAATCCTTAAACCCGCGGAGTTTGTGTTGCGCTCCGAGGATAATCACAGCCTGCGTGAACGCCTGAACCGCCTGGCGGCTGATCGTTTTTTTAACTCACAAAGTGATGATCTGGGTAATCAGGTCAAACAGATTTTTCGCCGCCTGAAAGAGCAGGGTTATCTGGTGCAGCCACACGCAGACCGCCAGTATTTTTATGTCACCGGCAAAATTGATTACCTGCTGGATCTGGTGCGTTTTATCCGGGATGAAGAAAATCTGCCCATCGAGGATGAGGCTCCGCAACAGGAGGCCTTACTCTGATGGTCGACGATTTTGACTCTAGCCTGATCAAAACCGGTGCAGAACGTCTGGCGTTGCTGGGCAAACACGCCACTGCACTGATGCAGGGTTATGTGGGTGAGCAAGTGGACGAAACGGCCTTCAGTGATACTGCGTTAAAAAAACTGCTGAATGCCCGAATTCTTTGGCGACCGGATGAACAATCCGGCCTGAAACTCAGCCACCGGGTGCGTGACCTGATCGCCGAAATGCTCTCGGATGCCCGCCGCCGCCATGTGAATGCGGATGTTGGTGAAACCCTAGAGTTGTTACGCAATCTGGTGATGACCTGGCGCGAGGCTCAGCAGCGGGGTGACTACCTGCTGGCGGAACAGCAACAACTGCGACTGACTCAGGAGATGGATGACCTGAATGGCCGTTTTGCTGACGCCATTGACAGTCTGTGGCAACGGCTGAACAGTGATTTTGGTTTTGTCAGCAGTCTGAATGACAAAATCCGTGAAAATGAACGTGCTCAGAAACAAATCACCCGTCTGCTGGATGGGCTGGATCTGATAGATTTTGATGAATTGATTCTGCTGGTGGGTGGCAGCGGACCATTACGTAAATTGTTGGTCAGTCAGCTGCAGAACCAGATCAGTGCCCATTACAGCAACCTGCGGGAAGTACAAACCCGGCTGGTGCAGCTGATGGCACGTTTTCGCCATCAGCAGTCACGCAACCTGCTGGTCAATGGCATGGTGGCCTTTCTGCGTGAGCATCCGCGTTTTCGCCCTGGCAACTACACCCAGCGTACAGAAGTTCCGTCGCTGTTTAATCAGGCGACCAGTCTGATTCCGGCTGCTGCTGCGGCACTGGATCGTGATCGGGATGCGGATCAGCTGGCTGAACTGATTCAGCATCTGCCGCGCCGTGAAATCCCGCTGGAGCTGGCTGAGGCCGCTTTACCAGCTGAGTGGCATCAGGATGAAACGGTTGCCGCAAGGCAGCAGCAACTCAAGGAAGATGTGGAAGGCTTTTATTTGCAGGTGGTGGACTCTGGTCAACCCATCAGTGCACTGGAATATCTGCAGCAAAGCGGGCTGGGCTGGGATGCTGAAATCTGGTTGTATCAGGTGATTGCTGAACATCAGGGTTTGCCTGCTCGTGAACAGAGCCAGTTTCAACTATGGCAGGATGAAAGCCCGTCCAGCCAGTGGAATCAGGTGTTATTGATCCACGATGTACACCTGCAATTGGCACCTGCTGGAGCCATAGCATGAAAGCCCCATTAACTGCTGAGCTGCGCGGCCAGTTGCAACGCATTCAGCAGCAGCTGAATATCTGCCAGCAGGTTAAGTTAAAACTGAAACGACCCCTGGTTAAAAAACTGCTGCAGTGGTGTGATGAATGGGATCTGGAGGTTAACCTCTGGCCGGGTGCCCCTGAATGTGTATTTGACCAGCGCTTGATACAACAGATCGAAACCCTGTTGCAGGCCGAGGGTTTACCACCGTTATCTTTTTCTGCCAGTGGTAAAAGTACAACAGAACAAGCGGCGGTGGGTCTGGCGGAGGATAAGAACCTGCGAGAAGCCCCCAGTGAACAGCGGCTACTGGTTTCTTTACTGAATGCAAGGAGCCTGCATCCGGCAGGTTTACAACAAACTCCCACACGTCTGATTCTGGATGTGGCACTGGATCAGCTGGTGCTGGATGCATTTAACGGCCTGCTGGTGGTGGAAAATCTCGACAGTTTTTATCTGCTGGAACAAAGTGTCTGGCCTGGACTGCAGTCTGCACAAACACTGGTGGTTTATCGCGGTCACGGACAGGAAGCCCGAGGCTGCAAACAGCTGAAACAGCGGTGGCAGAGTTCGGGCAAGCCGCTGGTGTATTACGGTGATTTTGATGCCAAGGGGATGAGTATTGCCCTGCATGAAGGATATAACCAGCTGCTGCTGCCCTCGGCAGATTTTCTGCAGCAACAAGCCAGTGATCTGCATCAGCCAGCAGCGCAGCTGCCTTATCAACAAAGCCTGCAACAACACCGGGATCAGTTACCCGATAACCACCCCTTACGGCCTTTGTTGCAGTTACAACTCCAGCAAAAGGGACTTAAACAACAGTGGTTTGGTGCGCAGCCGCTGCAGCTTTATCCTTTGAATTAAAAAAGCCCGCCTTGATTCGCGAGCCTCTGTTACTGGTTCAGTGAGCTTGAGGCTGTTCAGTTTCTGAGTGTAATGCCTTTAGAACGAAGTCGCTGATGGATTTCTTTTTTTGCCTTAAAGAGTCGATTTCTGATTTCGTCAGCTGTTCGGAAACCAATGAGGTATCCTGCTTCATTGGCGGTGAGGGCTGTTGGTTCGATGCCGAAGATTTCTCTGATTTCATCTGGATACCTCGTTTTCAGTATTCTTGTCACAGACATTTTTGGACACATGGACGGGTTTCTGCCTGCATTTATCATGACAAGGATAGCAGAAATCTGTCCGCCCTTTCCTTGAATATGATTAGCCAGTCTGGATGGTTTTTCAGTTCCAGTTCTGTTTCGAGAATGCACCAGGGGCTACTGCAATCAGTGGGAATGCTGAAGGAACGGATGGGTGGTGGGGTTAAATGAGACATCCTTGTCCTCTATCTACAGGGTGGCTTTAGCCGTCGAGCTTTTTCGCCAGCAGTTGGTTAACAGCCTGAGGATTGGCGGTGCCT
>NZ_JACUUA010000148.1 GCF_014859565.1 Marinospirillum sp.
CAAGGTGTACATCGAAGGCAAACTGCAGACTCGTAAATGGCAGAATCAGCAGGGCGTGGATCAGTACACTACCGAGGTTGTTGCCAGCGAACTGCAAATGCTGGATGGTGCGTCTGGAAATGGCAATCAAGCTCCCGCCCCTCAGCAGCCCATGCAACAGCAACCCGTACACCAGCAGGCTCCGCAGCCACAACAACCAGTGCAGCAGCATTACCAGCAGCAGCCACAACAGGCTCCACAACCACAGCATCAGCCCATGCAGCATCAGCCCATGCAGCAGCATTACCAGCAGGCCCCGGTGCAACAGAGTCATCCGCAGGCCGCTCCGCAACAGCAACAGCCTCAACCACCTGTTAATGCCGGTGGTACACCAGGCGGGGTTTTCAATGATGACATCCCGTTTGCGCGTGCTGAATTTGGCTGGTAAAACAAGCACCTAACACAAAAACCCCGTCCGGGGTTTTTGTGTTTTATCGTTTTTGCCGTCGTTGATCGAGAGCGTCAATTATATTTAGGCAGGGTGTCGGGATGCAATCCACACAAAATACCACTTTGGGAAAGATCAAGCTGTCAGAGCAGCTGGCTCAGCAAATGCAAGTGAGCCAAGAGGCAGCTGAAACGCTTTACGATGCGTTTGTCAGCGAAGTCCGCTCCATGCTCTTGAAAGGCGTCAATGTTCGCCTGAACGGCGTTGGAACAATCAAGGTCAGCCATTATGAGGCTCGACTTCATACCAGTCCTGCCACAGGCCAGCCGGTTGCAAAGCCTGCGGGTCGACGCCTGCGCTTTACCATGGCGGAGCCCATGAAGGATGCGCTAAACAATGGATAAATCAACACTCACCCGCAGAGCGGTGTTAAAGGGTGGGCTGCTCGGGGCAGGACTGGTGATGTTGGCCGGCTGCGCGGTTAACCAGCCACCCATTGATCAACGCCAAACCCATTTGCCGGGCATACGACCAATCCTTGTGCACACTGACCTGACTGCTGATCGACCGGCCAGTATTGCCGCGTGGCGCTTCCAGGATTCGGAGCGGGACACCATCGTTGCCGGACGACTTACACTGCAGAATGCCGCTGAAAGTCTGCGCATTGCGCAGAGGCGCGTGGAAGCCGTCTGGGGTGCTGATGCCCGAGTTGAGCCGGTATCCAGTCAGCATCCAGGGATTCATAATGCACCGGTGATGGTTGTGGTGCCCAAGGTGCTGCAGCGCACAGCTTTTGTGCCAACGATCAGTTTAACCAATCACCTTGAGCAGTGGCTTGAGCCGCTGCGCGAAACGGCAGCGCAGCTGCACTTGTCGGATCGCCGCCTGCCCAGCCACAGCTTGCATTTGGTGCTCTACCAAGATGCACTGACAAAGCGACGCAGCGGTCAGCTGCAACTGACTTCACCGCTAGAGCATCAGGCGCTTGAAGCGGCTCGACTGGCCGGCTGGCCACCCAATATGATAACTGTGCAGTTTCGGTTGAAAGCCGAAGGTCTGCAGGATCATATCGTGTTAAAGCCGGTATTCAGAGGGCATGAGTCCTGGGCGCTCTGGCCTGCGGGACTCGAAGGACAGCTGAAGCAGTAACTCGCTCCACCTTGGCCTTGGGTTGCTTGAAAAAAACCGCCTCTAAGGCGGTTTTTCTATTGCAGGCTAAAAAAATACAGGATAACCTGTAATCAATATAAGGAGCGCTAATCCAGCCCTTCTGTTGACAAAGACCTACTGGGATCAAGTGCATGTTTAATCCAGAAAATCCGCAATCCTATCCAATGCCCCCTGCTTCAGCCGGCAACCCTGCACCTGCTGTTCCACGTCAGTCAAACCCTAAAAAAAGCGAACCTTCTGGTACATACAAGCGGATGTACAGCGAAGAGTCCGAGCAAGCGTTACTTGGTGGGCTGCTGATTGATCCGGGGCAAATGGCTGAAGTCTCCCAGATGATCAAGCCGGATCATTTCTTTATCCCGGCTCACCAGAAGATATTTGGCGCCATGGTGGAGATGGCTGTTGCCGATATGGGGCTTGACCCTTTAACGGTGGCAGAGTATGCGGGAATGGAGGCCGGTCAGGCCGAGTACCTGTACCAGATTGCCAGCAACACGTTTAATCATGGCAATGCCTTGGCTTATGCCAAAGTGGTTTCGCGCTACCACCTGCGCAGAGAGACGCAGCGCGCTGCACGACAGATACAAGAGGCTGCAATGGATGGCAGCATCAAAGAAGAAGAGCTGGTAAGCCTCGTTCAGGGTATTGCGCTGAAAATGGACAGTGAAGGCGGGGTGAGTCGACCACAGCCCAAAACAGTGGCCGAGGCTGCTCCGGACTACTTAACACTGATTGAAGAGCGCATGGATAGCAACGGGAAGATCCTTGGAACCTCAACAGGATTGACCGACTTGGACGAGTTAATTCATGGAATGAACCCCGGCGAACTCATTGTGGTTGCTGGGCGCCCTGCTATGGGCAAGACCACGCTTGCCATGAACTTCTGTAGCGCAGCGGCAAACATGCTTCTTAATGATGCCATTGAGAAGGCACGAAAAAATGGCATAGAGCCACTGGCTGAAAAAAGCCCCAAACTGGATTTTGACGGGCATGTTCAGGTGTTCTCGCTGGAGATGCCAATCAATCAGCTAATGGATCGACTGGTTTCTAGCAACTCCGGCGTGACGATGACGCACATCATTCGAGGCACTACGCCTGAAAATGAGATGGATGCCTTGCTTAGCACCATTACTCGCATTCGACTGCAGCCACTGGTTATGGATGACTCCCCCAAGCTCACCCCTTCATCCCTGCGCCTACGTGCCCGCGCCATGGCCGCCAAAATGGGAACCAAGCCCAAGCTGATTATGGTGGACTACCTGCAGTTGATGGAGTCGGGAAATCAGGGGCAGGGCGGTGGCAACAGGACGCAGGAAATTTCAGATATTTCTCGTGGTTTAAAACTACTGGCTCGAGAAATGCAGTGTCCAGTTGTTGCTTTATCACAGCTTAATCGAGGTCTTGAGCAGCGGGTCAATAAGCGCCCCCTCATGTCCGACCTTCGCGAGAGCGGCAGTATTGAGCAAGATTCTGACGTAATTATCTTCACTTATCGGGATGAAGTGTATAACGAGGACACCGAATTCAAGGACATTGCTGAGCTGATTGTGGCCAAGCAGCGCCAGGGGTCGCCTGGCACAGTCAGGGTGGCATTTGATGGACCTAGGGTGCGCTTTCGCAACCTGGCTGCATCCCATTATGATCAAGGTGAGTCTCGGATTTATTAACCCCTGATCATCAAGGAACTCCCATGGTTGCAGACAACGCTCAGTCTTCAGATGTACACCAAACCGTGAGTCATTTGACTCACTGCACCCGGCAACTGATGACTATGGCAATAGAGGCAGGGTGCAGTGATCTGCACCTGTCAAACATGACAGGCTTTCACGGCCGCCTCCATGGTGAACTGGTTCAGCCGGAAACACAGGGCATTTCAGATGCGCTGCTTGAGCGGCCCTGGACGCACCGAGAGTTTATTCAGGCGCTCAAGGGACTGGTCGGACAGGAGGCTCTGGATGCTCAAGCTGCAGGCATGAATACGGCATCCTTCGAGGTTATGGGTAAATCTCACTGGCCGGCAGAGATTGATGTGGTCATTCGCATGGGTTCGCTTGGCAACTGGCGACTCAATCTGTGCCAGTCCGATTTAAGTGGTTTCTCCTGCGCAATGCGTTTACTGCCAGACACCATACCGAATTTGGCGAGATTGCTTCCCGACCCTCTGCAGCACTGCCTGAATCCACTTAAAAATGTCATGGCGAAGCGATCAGGACTGCTTTTGGTGAGCGGAGCGACGGGCTCTGGCAAAAGCAGCACACTGGCCGGCATGATCAACCATATTAACAGTCATTACAGTCGCATGATTGTCACTCTGGAAGATCCTGTTGAATTTCGACACACATCAAAGCGCAGCGTTGTTCGTCATCGGCAGGTTGAGGTGGACACACCTTCGTTTCGTCAGGGCTTGAAGTCGGCCTTGCGGCAAGATCCCGATGTCATCCTGATAGGAGAGCTTCGGGATGCAGAAACACTGAGCTTGGCGCTGACAGCAGCGGAAACAGGTCACCTTGTGCTTGCTACTGTTCATGCTCGAGACACTGAATCCACATTAACCCGGATCGTTGAGAGCTTTGAAGCCTCAAGGCAGTCACTGGTACGGCACCAGTTGGCTGCGTCACTGGTGGGCGTGATCAGCCAGCAGCTGATTATGCATAAGGATGGCGGCGGTCGGTCGCTAGTTCCAGAGATCGTATTACTTCCTTCGAATGATCAATACCCAGCGGCAAGAAACATTATTCGAGAAGGGCGCTTCCAAGAGCTTGAAAGTAGCCTGAATGGCATGAGGCAGATTGAGGGGTCGTTTTACCTCAGCAAAAAAGATGCACATGCGATTATTCACAAGGTCACGCCCTTGGCGTGGTAGAAAAGGAAAAAGAGTATGCAGGCACCTTACAAAATGCCATCCGGTTTTTATGTGGATCTGGAGAATCCGGTGCGTGAGCACATTGCGCTACAGGATATTGCCTGGAATTTGGCGGGTATTTGCCGCTTTGGAGGCTCCACGAAAGAGCATTATTCAGTGGCGCAGCATTGTGTGGATATGGACAGCCTGCTACTCCGCTCGATTAATGAGGGTGTCAATATCTGGGATACCGATGTTCAGTCCCTGCTGAGCCAAGCCGCCAGCGATCTGGCGCTGCGAAAGCGTCTGCGAATGGAGGTGTTGCTGCATGATGCCAGCGAAGCGTACCTGGGGGATATACCCTCACCCTTAAAAAAATTGATCCCTGAATACCAGAAGATAGAGCGCGAATGGACAGACGTGATACGTAGTGCCTTCAACTTGCCGCCCATGGATCAACCCGAGGATCAAGCGATCCATCAAGTGGTTCGCTGTTTGGATCATCTGGCGCTTCATATTGAGAGGCGCTGGGTTCAGCGAAGCGATGCAGAGGAGTGTCCGGCAAATGCCTGGGGTGATGAGTCGCCAGAGGTTAGCAATCTAGCTCAGCGCTGGCTGTCATCCATGGCAAACAATTTCTGGAGCCGTGATGAAGCGCGCAGAGCTTTTGAGGCGCGGTATCGAATCATTCAAAAATGAAAGCTTACCATTGATTGAAAATACTTTATAGGGTAACCTGTATAGCAATGTTAACAGGGAGTCTTGATGTATGTCGCAACTTGCAAAACAGATTACACCTTATTCTGAGAGTTCAGATGTTCATCTGCAACGGAGCCAGCGTGATATTGAGTATGTGCGCTTTTTGGGGCAAATCACCAAAGGCTTTAGCCTGATCTTTGCCCTTGTTTTTGGTGCTGTTGCTTTATTGCAAATGGTTCACCCTGTGTCATCACTGATTGGGATTGACGGTGAAGTGCTGGCTTATGCAGCCGTGGGTTTATCGGCATTTTTTTTGGGCGTGTACCTGGCGTTGTCGCTGAGTACCGGTATGTCGGTCAGTATTCAGCGTATCCGACCAGCCGTGCATGCAGGAGGCTGCAGTGGATCTTGAACTGTTAACTCCGAGCCGCTTTGCAGCTTCAAAGCCTTTTCCTGATCTCGCCACGGGTCGCATCTGGTCGATCTCTGGCGGCAAGGATAGCACTGCGACCCTGCTCTATGGTCGAGAATCCGGGATGCTAGATTTGACCGGGAATCGTTATGTATTTGCTGATACCGGTAATGAGCATGATCTGACCTATGATTATGTGCGCTATCTGGCTGATGCCTTGCAGATTGATATTGACTGGGTGAAAGCAGATTTCAGTAAAAAAATTGAAGTTAAAGCGAAGCATGTCCGTGAAAAATGGCCTGAAAAACTACTGAAGCAGTACACGGAGGGTCGTAAGGGTTATTGGAAATTGCGAACGGGTATTACCACAAAAGAACAAGACGGCGTCCTTTTTTACAAAAAAGGCAAGAATTGGGTGCTGCTTCCTCCAGAGCCACTGGCTCCGGATCTTGATGTATATCAGATCGCTGGCCTGTATAAGTGGTTGCCAACAGTGGCTGGCGTATCGGAACTCAAGGCCAAGGCGCTGGCTGATGAGAAGATCGAGCTGGCACTGAGCGTTCTGGTGCCAACTGGCAATCCGTTTCTGGATATGTGCCTCTGGAAAGGCCGTTTCCCCTCGACTCGCGCCCGCTTCTGCACAGACCACCTGAAGATTGAGTGCATCGATGAGCAGGTTACTCACCCCATGCTTGAGAGTGGGGAATACCGGAGAATTGAGAGTTGGCAAGGCGTAAGGGCTGATGAGTCCTTTCAGCGCAGGGATCTTCCACTCTGGAGCAAAGAATTTGGCGATGATGAGACCGGAGAGGGTTTTTGGGTGCATCGCCCAATTATCAAGTGGACAGCTGAAGATGTTTTTGCAATGCACAAGCGACACGGCATCAAGCCAAACCCTCTTTACCTAAAGGGTATGGGGCGCGTTGGCTGTATGCCCTGTATCAATGCAAGGAAAGATGAGTTTAACGCCATTTCAAAACGCTTCCCTGAAGTCATTGAAAGGCTGCGCCTGTGGGAGCAACTTGTCTCAGAAGCGTCGCGCCGTGGCTCCTCAACCTTTTTTCCTTCAGTGGATCTGCCGGATATGCGTGATGCTGATCCGATGTTGATCAATCATGTTGATCATGGTGTTGATGCGCGAGTCCGCTGGGCTGCTACAGACTACAAATCCAAAAAAATGAATGGGCAGCAAGATTTGTTTTTATTGGCCAGCGATGCTGATGATCACAACGAGCCTTTATCCTGTTCATCCATCTACGGGCTTTGTGGGTGAAATGTCTCTTGACGATTTATGCTATACAGGTTAATCTGTTTATCAATGGCTGTATATCCGGTGAATTGGATGCTTGGCGGACGCGGGTTCAACTCCCGCCAGCTCCACCAATTAAGCGCCTTGAGGGCTCATGGCGACTCCTCTCGCTCTGAATGTCGATCCTCAGGGCGCTTAATGTGGGGCTGTTTTTGGTTTCGACGGCAAGAGTAAGACGAATCGGCAGCTCAGGCATGCAACTCCTGTTCAAACGTGCAAAGTCGATAAATGCAAACGACAACTCGTATGGTTCTGTTGCTCTGGCTGCCTAAACGGCCTTGAGTGAACTGGGAGGACCCACAGTCAACTTCGGTTGATCCTGGAAACAGAAGTGGGTCAGGATGCCCCTGGCAACAGGGGTCATTCGAAAGATTCCTGCTGCTCTGGCTGGCAGGGATTATTCGGATGCCCAAAAGCATCACTACTGAAGCATCACTACTGAATATAAATACACCCTGCCGGAAAAAGAGGAGAGCAGCCATGCGGAAGCCCAAGTGGTTCCAGCCAACAATCCGAGACCGCACTGACTGGAATCATCCAGAGTCCAAGTAAAAAAATGTTGCCGGTATGCTGTCTGGCGAGTGTTATGACAGCAAAAGCAAAGATCATTCGCAAACGCACGATAGTGATCAGCCTGTTCTTATTAACGGCAACCAGCTGGTTGCTGCTGTGCGCACTATTCTTCTGCCGCTGTATGGTGAGCGCCAGCGAGTGAATGGTGTCGCCACTGATCTGCAAGCGAAAGCAAGTCAGATACCGTAATAGGTGATTTATGCGCCTCCCCAACCTCCGCTTAAAGCGCCTGGACTTATCACGGTACGAAGGTCGCATCTTTTTTTGCGGCGATGTGCACGGACACCTTGCCGGACTGACGGAGTGTTTGACCCGTCAAGGGTTTGATCCGCGCACTGATCGTGTCTTTGCGACTGGCGACCTGATTGATCGCGGCCCAGATTCGCAAGGCTGTCTACGACTGCTTGAGCAGCCCTGGTTTGATAGCGTGATGGGCAATCACGAACAGATGCTCATTCAATACATGACCGGTGAGATTGATGCCATCGAATGGGGTCTGAACGGTGGAGACTGGGCAGCCAAGCTTCCAAGATCTGAACTTGAAGCTTTGCAGTCATTGATCGTTAGCACCATGCCGCTGGCCTTTGAAATCAAAACGCCCAGGGGTCGGATTGGACA
>NZ_JACUUA010000440.1 GCF_014859565.1 Marinospirillum sp.
GGTGCACTTTCTGGATTTCAGTGTGGATGCCGCATTCAATTACTGTATTGATGGATTGGTACTGGTTGAGGTGGATCAGGTCAAAAGCAAAAAAAGACAGCGTTACATTGCCTGAAAAATTACAAATCCAGCAGCAGTCGGCCTCCGATGGCGCGTGATGTGCAGGGAAGCATCCAGCCTTCTGCTTTTAACTCAGGCAACAACAGGTTGTCCCGGTGATCCACTTCACCTTCAAGAACTTTTACTCGACAGGCACCACACATGCCGCGCGGGCAGTTTTTTGGTAGATAAATACCATTTTTTGCCAGTACATCCATGATGCTTTGCTCTGATGGCACATGCAGCTGTTGGCCGCTGCTGTTGATGCAGATATCAAAAGGTGGATTAAGGAAGGTTTCTGCCGGGGTATCAAAATGCTCGTAGTGCAATTGCTCCGGCGTTAGGCTTACTGCTGCCTGCTGTAACACCCAATCCATAAATCCTTGGGGGCCACAAACATAAAGGTGGCTTCCAGTCGGTGCCGCTGTACAACTGGCCGCTGGATCAAACTTTGATGTCGGATCATCATCCAGATGCAGGAAAAAATGTTCTGCCAGAGGAGAGGCTTTTAGCTGCTGAACAAAAGGGGCGTGCTCTGCACTGCGGCTGCAAAGGTGTAACTCAAAACTTTTACCCAGTGTTTTCAGACGCCAGGCCATACTCAGCATCGGGGTAATACCTATGCCGCCACCTATCAGCAGGGTATGGGGTGAGCTTTCATCCAGTGGAAATACATTTCGTGGTTCACCAATACGCAACAACATGTTGGGTTGCAGTTGGTCGTGTAATGCGCGTGATACACCGCGACTGTCCGGTGTTTTTAACACCCCCAGCAGATAACGGTGCTGTTCAGAAGGATCATTAGCCAGTGAGTACTGGCGTACCTGCCCATTGCCCAGATAAACATCAATATGGGCACCTGCCGTAAATGCTGGCAATACACCTTCTTCCGCAATCAATTCAATGGCAACAGTATCCTTTGCCAGGATGTATTTATCGGTTACTCGACTCAGCAGTTGTTTTGCCATAACGCACCTGTTTTATTCCAGTTTAAAACAGGCTGGCAAAATACATACCACAATCACAAGCATCTGATTTGCAATGTTTTTATAGCATAAAGGAAGGATAAATCAGCAGGCATTCTTACAGTGACTTACTACTTGTCAACTTAGCGACAACTGATGCAATTTCAGCAACCGAGTCATTCAACCTCCATCTGATGAATCAGGACACACCAGATGGAGGTGTTTATATCAGAATTAAACAGTTTACTGAAAGGTTCTGGCTCTTAACACATCCGGTTTCAGGAAATCCTTTTCACCAGTGTTGTTATGATCCCCTAAT
>NZ_JACUUA010000441.1 GCF_014859565.1 Marinospirillum sp.
GAAGTTGGAAGCCTCGCCCGTGGCGCTTTAGCGCTTAGGGCGGGGAGCAGTCACTTGAAAACAATGCTGGAATACAAATGCGATCACGCAGGCATTGTTTTCAAAGAAGTGAATGAAGCCTACACCACCCAGACCTGCTCGAATTGTGGCTCACGCCCCGATTCAAGTCCGAAAGGACTCGCAGGCCTTGGAATCAGAGAATGGACTTGCAGTGCGTGTGGTGCCACGCACGACCGCGACGTTAACGCTGCCAAGAACCTTCTCACGCTCGGGCATGAGCGTCCTGCAGAGGGAATCCCCGCCCTTTAGGGCGGGGAGGATGTCAAAAGCCGACTTAAGCCACTTTTCTCTACGACCGGCTGGCACAATAAGTCGTTGCTCAAACGACTGGAAATCAATTAAGCTCGATGGCCTTGGGCGTTTGCAGGAACCAGATCCGCCAGCAGCTCTGCACAACACTGCTGCTGGGTAACCAGCTCCAGACGTCTCGCCATAAAAATGGCCTTCAGTTCTTCCAGCGCCTGAGCAAAATCATCATTGATCACCAGATAGTCATATTCGGGATAATGGCTCATTTCACTGATCGCCTGCTGCATCCGGCCTTCTATGATTTCTGCTGAATCCTGCCCACGGGCATTCAGACGCTCACGCAGCGCCTGCTGAGAGGGCGGCAGAATAAACACACCAATCGCATCCGGCATTTTTTTGCGCACCTGCTGAGCACCCTGCCAGTCAATTTCCAGAATCACATCCACACCCGCAGCCAGACGCGCTTCAACCGCTTGTTGTGAAGTGCCGTAAAAATTGCCAAATACCTCGGCTGATTCAAAAAAAGCGCCTTGCTGCTGCAACAGCTGAAATGCTTCCTTGTCGACAAAGTGATAGTTCACGCCATCCTGCTCACCGGGTCTTGGGGCACGGGTAGTATGGGATACCGACACTTCCAGCAGTGGTACTTGTTGCAGCAAGGCCGCTACCAGACTGGTTTTACCCGCACCGGATGGGGCGGAGAGAATATACAAACGGCCTTTTGGCTGTTTTGGTGTTGATTCTGTCATGTCGGACTCCCTGAACTCGTATCAATAAAAATGGCGCTCAGTTTACCACTGGTTTTTTAAGCATCAGCGTGAATCAGCCAATTTTTGTGTATGACGCTGTGTTTTTGCGGTGGGTATGGCCTGCAACGGATCATCCGGCCAGGGGTGGCGGGGATAACGGCCTTTGAGATCCTTGCGCACCTCAAAGTAGGTTTTTGCCCAAAAACCTGCCAGATCCCGTGTCACCTGCACCGGACGGCGAGCCGGTGACAAAAGATGAATCAGCACCGGTACCCGACCATCAACCAGTCTGGGAGTTTCTGTCTGCCCGAACAACTCCTGCAG
>NZ_JACUUA010000442.1 GCF_014859565.1 Marinospirillum sp.
CTTCCAGCACTATTACTGATCCATGCTTTACAGACTGATCACCACACCAAATAATATGATTTCTTAGACCAAGATTCTTTTCACGGCAAACAATTTCAACAAAACCTTTTGAAAATTCATGCTTAAACTGCTCACAAGCTGATAACACGCCTTCAGAATATCCCCCATCTAAAGACAAGCATATTTTTACATTGTCATGTGGATAACTTGCGTCAAGCAAGCTTTTTAGCAAGCGCCTGATAGAAAATTCTCTTTTAAAACCAGCAACAACAATTAATGGTTCCATGTATAAACTCATTAGTTATTTAGATTCGAACGAAATAGTAGACGCGAAACAAATATATACAAAACAATACTTAGAGGGCAGGGAAAACGCACGAAACCCTAGATTCTTCCATCATCTTCTCAATTCTGTTTTGTTCGTATTGATTGCGAGCATCAGCACAAGTTATTGTATATACGCTCAGCCATGGGCACATATCTGGCGTAGCCTTCGTTGTCGCTGTGTTTGATAAAGCCATTCAAGAGCGCATAGGTTGCATCTGTGTGATGCTTAAAAAGTATTCTGATCGCGCCACCTGCAAAGGCGGAGCAGCGTATTTCTCTTAAGCCGCTGCCGTTGCTCAAGCTATCAAACAAGGGGTTACCGCCCTGGAAGCCTTTTTCCACGGCCAGTTTCAGCTTGTCAGCGACTATCTTCTGGTTGGCGTTGTCCAGTTCTGCAAACCATGCTTTGAACTCATTCGAAGCCTGATGACCCGATAGAATCACATCCAGGTTGATGGCATAAAGTTGTTGATAATGCTGCCTGCCATGTGCTTGATCAGCTACATTTTTCAGCAGCAGGTAGTCATCAACAAACCGTCCCTGTTCATCTGCTTTGCAGATTTTGATGGTGTCACCCTGCCACTTGGCTTCTGTTGCCAGGCTTAACAGGTAGCCAGAAGTCACCCAGGCCAGTGCATAAACATCAGGGTGAGCATCCATCGCCTGCCCCGGCAGGTAGTAGCTATTGGCTGCCATTTCTTCGATCTGGTCTGAACTCAGCGCATCAAGTGCAGGGCTTTTATCTTCAACCTCCAGCAAAAAAAGCTGAAGATCTGGCTCCGAAGCATCAACAAATTTTTCGTAGGTAAATCCCCTGGCGATTTCCAGGGTATGTAAAGATTCACCATTGGAGTCGTAGTAAAACTGGCAACGCCCTTGCCCAGCATCGGCTAATTCCAGTACTCCCTGTATGGCATTATCAAACAGGGTTTGTCCGCTTTGCTGGTTTGCGGCTGGGAAGCTGTTGGTGTTGATGCAGAATATCAGATCCATTGATTAACTTCTCTTGGCAAGAATCGCCCTGTTTTTGAGTGTCTGATCAAAAAAACCTTCCG
>NZ_JACUUA010000149.1 GCF_014859565.1 Marinospirillum sp.
GAAGGGCAGGAAGGACTCAACGCCTTCTTTGAAAAACGTGCACCCGGCTGGCAAGCATAAAATCCAGCTCAAGAATCGACACTATAACGAGAAGAGGAACGCCCGATGTTCCGTAAGATACTGATCGCCAACCGCGGCGAAATCGCCTGCCGCGTGATAAGAACCGCCCACCGCCTCGGCATCCGCTGTGTGGCCGTCTACTCCGACGCCGACCGCCATGCCTTACACGTCAAAATGGCCGATGAAGCCGTTTATCTGGGCGCAGCCCCAGCGCGTGACAGCTACCTGGTGATCGAAAAAGTCATCGAAGCCGCCAAACAAACCGGCGCTGAAGCCATCCACCCAGGTTACGGTTTCCTGTCCGAAAACAGCCGCTTTGTACAAGCCTGTGATGCTGCCGGAATTGTATTTATCGGCCCACCGGTCGGTGCCATAGAAGCCATGGGTTCCAAGTCTGCCGCCAAATTTATTATGGAAAAAGCCGGTGTGCCCTTAGTACCCGGTTACCACGGCGTAGATCAAAACCCGGAACTGCTGAAAGCTGAAGCCGAAAAAATCGGCTACCCGGTACTGCTGAAAGCCACAGCAGGCGGCGGCGGTAAAGGCATGCGTATTGTTGAAAAAGCCAGCGAATTTGATCAGGCACTAGCCTCGGCCAAACGTGAAGCCATCAACGGTTTTGGTGACGACACCATGCTGGTGGAAAAGTATCTGGTCAAACCCCGCCACGTGGAATTTCAGGTCTTCTGTGACAGCCAAGGCAACGGTGTTTACCTGTTTGAGCGTGACTGTTCGGTACAGCGCCGCCATCAAAAAGTTATAGAAGAAGCCCCCGCACCCGGCATGAGTGACGAACTGCGTAAACAAATGGGTGATGCCGCATTAAAAGCCGCTCAGGCCATAGGTTATGTTGGTGCCGGCACTGTTGAATTCCTGCTGGATGCCGACGGCAGCTTCTTCTTCATGGAAATGAACACCCGACTGCAGGTGGAACATCCGGTCACCGAAATGATCACTGGTGAAGATCTGGTGGAATGGCAGCTCAAGGTGGCTGCCGGTCAACCGCTACCGAAACAGCAGAGTGAACTGCAAATCCGTGGTCATGCCTTTGAAGCCCGCATTTATGCCGAAGACCCGGATCATGACTTCCTGCCCGCCACCGGCACCCTCAGCTACCTGCGTACACCGGAAGAAAACCGCCATGTGCGGGTGGATACCGGCGTACTGGAAGGGGATGAGGTCAGCATTTATTACGACCCGATGATTGCCAAGCTGATTGTCTGGGATACCAGTCGCGAAGCCGCCCTCAGCCGTATGGCACAGGCACTGGCGCAATATCGCATTGCCGGTGTCACCACCAACACCCGCTTTCTGAAGCGACTGGCAGAAGCAGCCCCTTTCCAGCAGGCCGATCTGGATACCAGCTTTATTGAGCGCCATCAAGCCCTGCTGTTTGATGAAAAAGGCGGCAGTTACAGCCCCAACCTGCTGGCACTGGCAGCCCTGTATGCGCTGCTGAAACTGAATCATGAACGTCAGCAGGAAGCATCTCATTCGCGTGATCCCTGGTCACCCTGGCATGGCTTTGGTGGCTGGCGTTTGAACACCAACCCAACCCTGAACCTGCGTTTTGCGCTGCCAGAGCAGGAAAATCCGGTGGAAGTTGCAGTGGAAGCTTGTAATGCCACCGGCAGTAAAAACCTCTGGACGGTGCGGGTGGGTGAACACAAACTGCTGGTGGAAGGTCATCTGACTGATGATCGACTGGATGCGGTGGTGAATGGTCATCATCGCAGCATTCATGTGGCCGATCTGCATAATCAGTTAACGCTGTTCACGGCAGATGAGCAGTTCAGTTGCCAGTGGCTGCGCCCGGATCTGGACAGTCACGAGTTTGAAGAAGCCACAGCCAGCCTGACAGCACCAATGAATGGTTCGGTGGTGACACTGCTGGCCGAGGCCGGTGCCCGCGTCAGCAAGGGTGATCCGTTGATTGTGATTGAAGCCATGAAGATGGAGCATACCCTGAGCGCACCGGCAGATGGCATCGTGGCTGAGTTCTTTTATGCCGCCGGAGATCTGGTCAGCCAGGGTGCCGAGCTGCTGAAATTCGAAGCAGCCGAGGAATAACGATTTCAGGAGAGAGAATATGGCTTTTCCAGAATACGTCCGATTGGTGGAAGTGGGTGCCCGTGATGGTTTGCAGAATGAAGCCAGTCCGGTCAGCACCGAAACCAAGCTGGAGTTGATTGACCGGCTGGGTGCCGCCGGTATCCGTTATATCGAAGCAGCCAGTTTTGTATCACCCAAATGGGTGCCGCAGATGGGTGATGCCCGTGAGGTGATGACGGGTATTCAGCGTCGTCCCGGCATCACCTATGCCGCCCTGACACCTAACATTAAAGGGCTGGAAGGTGCATTGGCAGCCGGTGTACAGGAGGTAGCAGTGTTTGGTGCTGCTTCCGAAAGTTTCACGCAGAAGAACATCAATTGCAGCATTGCTGAGTCGCTGGAGCGTTTTGCACCGGTGATTGAAATGGCACAAAAAGCCGGTGTGCCGGTGCGGGGTTATGTCTCCACTGTGCTGGGTTGTCCTTATGAAGGTGAGATAGCACCGAAAAAGGTTGCCGAAGTCAGTAAAACCCTGTTTGAGATGGGCTGTTATGAAATCTCTCTGGGGGATACGGTGGGTGTTGGCACTCCGTTAAAAGCCAAACGGATGCTGGAAGCCGTGAGCCGCCATATCCCGATGGACAAGCTTGCCGCGCATTTTCATGACACCTATGGTCAGGCACTGGCCAATCTTTATGCGGTGTTGGAAGAAGGTATTGCCGTGGTCGACAGTTCGGTGGCTGGGCTGGGTGGCTGCCCTTATGCCAAGGGTGCATCCGGCAATGTTGCCAGTGAAGATGTGGTTTACCTGCTGCACGGACTGGGCATCAAAACCGGCATCAACCTGCAACTACTGGCCGAAACCGGCGACTGGATCACTCGCAGCATCAACCGACCCAACCGCTCCAAAGTCGGCGTTGCACTCATGGCTGGGAAAGCATAACCCTTGAGTTGCTGATCTGCACGGCCAACCTGTAAGTATGGGTTGGCCATTGTTTTTGTAGTAATCTCAGCACCTATGATCAATCTCTTGAAATACCTGCTTTTGCCGCCCTTGTTTAATATCCTGCTGTTGCTGGCAGGGTTGCTGCTGTTCTGGCTGCAAAAACGCAAGCTGGCACTCTTGTTGATTAGTTCCAGCACGCTGATTTTACTCGCTTTATCCTTACCGCTGGTCAGCCATGCACTGATGCGACCTCTGGAGGTCTATCCACCGCTAAACGCGGATCAACTGCACCAACAGCAGGTGCTGGTGGTGTTGGGTGGTGGCCGGGAGTATTCCGGCGCTGAATATGGCTGGGATGATGCACCCAGTGAGGCGACAATCAGCCGCCTGAACTATGCAGCCTATCTGCATAGTATTTCAGGACTGCCATTACTGGTCACAGGTGGCCGTGTACATGATGAAGCTGAAAGTGAGGCAGAACTGATGGCTCGGCTGTTACAAAGCAGTTTCGGCATTCACGCCACCTGGCTGGAAGAGCAAAGCCGCACAACGCACGAAAATGCCCTGTTCAGTGCCGAGATTTTAAAACAACAAGGCATCAATGAAGTGGTACTGATCAGCCATGCCTGGCATCTGGCCAGAGCCGTACCCATTTTTGAAGCGCAAGGATTACAAGTCACTCCGGCACCGCTGCAATTTTCCAGCCCACCCACACATGGATTAATCCGCTGGATTCCAAGAACCTACCACCTGAACAAAAGCACTCAGGCACTGCATGAATGGCTTGGACGAATGGTTTACAGCTTCTACAAATAACAAGTTCAAGGCCTTTTGATGCTTTTCCCACCCGCACCTTTTTTCTTGCCCGATTTTTTGCCCACCGTGTTTTTACCGGCAGGTTTACGGCTGTCGTTGCGGGCAGTGTCCGGACGGCGGCCATCCGGTTTGCCCTGTCGGTTCGATCCACGTCGATTAGGCGGTGTAGCTGCCGCACCGGCTTCCGGTTTTGGGCGGGGTTTGCGGGGTGGTCGTGCCTGCACTTGGCTGGCTTCTTCGGTGCCGCTGGAATCAGCAATCATCGCCTGAATCAGTGCCATTTCTTTCTGATTCAGTAGTCGCCACTGGCCGGGCTTCAGATCGCCCAGACTGATATTCATAATACGGGTACGCTTGAGGCGGGTCACGTCATACCCCAGATATTCAGTCATACGACGGATCTGGCGATTTAATCCCTGAGTCAGCACGATGTTAAAACTGTTAGCTGACAGATGCCGTACCTTGCAAGGCAAGGTCACGGTGCCAAGGATTGGAATGCCTGAACTCATGCGCTGCACAAACTCAGGACCAAAAGGACGATGCACTGATACCACATACTCCTTTTCGTGGGCATTACCCGCACGCAGGATACGATTAACAATGTCACCATCATTGGTCAGCAGAATCAGGCCTTCGGAGGGTTTATCCAGCCGCCCGATGGGGAAAATACGGCCTTTTTTGTAGTTCACTGCACTGACAATATTATCTGGCACTTCCGGATCAGTGGTACAGGTAATGCCAACTGGTTTGTTGTAAGCCAGATAAACTGGTGCCGGTTTAGCCTTCAGTGGTTTGCCGCATACCTGAACATGATCCTCGCTAGTCACCCGAACACCCATGTCGGCCACCCGGCCATTCACCTTCACCAAGCCATCTTCGATCAACTGATCCGCTTCACGGCGGGAGCACAACCCGGTTTCACTGATAAACTTGTTAAGCCGGGTACTGTTAGTGTCTGTGGTCATGAAAGCGCCTGATGCAATAAGGGGAAACAGGCCGCTATTGTGCCTGCTTCCCCGAACGGAAAAAAGCCGCTGCAGGGCAGATCACCGGCAGCGGCTGGTTTTAAAGCGATAAAGTCAGGATTTTCCGGCGGTAAAACCACCATCTACCAGCAGGTTGGCACCAGTAATAAAACTGGCTTCATCACTGACCAGGAACAGGAAGGCATTGGCTACTTCCTCCGGGCGACCCAGCCGACCGATGGGGTGCAGACTGATCAGCCCCTGCATCAGCTCTTCATCCAAACCTGCCAGCAGCGGAGTGTCAATGTAACCCGGCCCGATGGAGTTCACCCGTACACCTTTTTTGGCACCTTCCAGCGCCAGGGTGCGTGTCATGTTCACCACCCCACCCTTGGCTGCGGTGTAAGCCGCTGTACCGGACTGGCCGAATACCCCCAGAATGGAAGCGCAGTTCACAATGCTGCCACTACCCTGGGCATACATCGGTTTTAATGCTGCACGTGCGACTCGAAATACTCCGGTCAGGTTGATGTCGATGACGCGGGCAAAATCTTCATCCGGGTAATCCTCTGCGGGGCAAATACCACCAATCCCGGCATTGTTAAACACCCCATCCACCCGACCCAACTCGGCCACCATACCCTCCATCAGAGCATTCACTTCATCGGTGGAGGCCACATTACAGGGCATGAACAAACAACGACTTTCATATTTTGCATCCAAAGCTTTTGCTTTGCTGGCACCTTCACTGCTTGGCAGATCCGACATCACCACATCAGCACCTTCCTGCAGGCATCGCTCCACCGCTGCTAAACCAATACCACTGGCACCACCAGTCACCAAAATCTTTTTGCCTTTAATACGCATCACACACCTCCGCTTGACCCTTGAATCCTTACAGCTTACAACACCAGCCACAAAGATGCGCAAGATCGCTTGGCAACACTGACTCCAATCAACAAAACTGATGGTTTTTTGATCAAAGCTACACAGAAAACCATTGCAGAACAGCGACATCTCCTCTAGCACAAACGGGCGCGGAAGTTTCTGCCCTTGAGTTTGCCTTCGGTCAGTCGTTGCAGGGCAATTTTTGCCAATTTGCGCTCCACCGCCACAAAAGATCGGCGGTCGGTCACCAGAATTTTGCCAATCTGATCACCTTGCAGCTGCTGGTTGGCAGTAAGTGCGCCAAGAATATCACCGGGACGCAGTTTGTCTTTTTTACCGCCATCTATCAGCAGGGTTTGCATAGCTGCTGGTGCCGGGCGGGTTTGTAATGCCGCTTTGGATGGCAGGTCTTCAGGGATGATCGGCTGTTGCAGGTAGTCACTCAGCGTATCCAACCGGAAGTTTTCAGCATCACTGAACAGGGTACAGGCCACGCCTTGCTCCCCTGCCCGTCCGGTACGGCCTACACGGTGAACGTGTACTTCGGGATCCAGCGACAACTGATAGTTGAATACCGCATCCAGTGCGGCGATATCCAGCCCACGTGCGGCAACGTCGGTTGCCACCAGGATGCTGATGCTTTTGTTGGCAAACTGAACCAGGGTCTGGTCGCGATCTTTTTGTTCCATATCGCCGTGTAATGCCTGGGCGCTGAATCCGACCTGACTGAGGGCATCCGCTACTTCTTGGGTTTCTTTGCGGGTGGTGCAGAACACGACGCTGGTGGCCGGTGCAAAGTGCAGCAATAACAGCTGCAGGGCTTCAAAACGCTGTTTTTCACTGGGCAGGCGGTAAAAGTGCTGACGGATGCTGCTGGCATCGTGACCGGCTTCTACGGTGATACGTTGTGGATCACGCAGGAATCGGGCAGATAGGCTGGCAATTTTTTCCGGGAAGGTGGCGCTGAACAGCAGGGTCTGACGCTGATTGGGCAGTTGTTCCACAATGGCATCCAGTGTTTCCTGAAAACCCATATTCAGCATGCGGTCAGCTTCGTCCAGCACCAGCAGGTTGACTTGATCCAGCTGCAGATTGGCTTTGCGCAGGTGGTCATCAATACGCCCCGGTGTGCCAACAATGATATGAGCGCCGTGTTCCAGTGACTGCGCCTGAGGGCCAAAAGGCTGCCCGCCACAGAGTGTCAGTACCTTAACGTTGTGCATGCCCCGCGCCAGGCGGCGGATTTCACCGGCGACCTGATCAGCCAGCTCACGGGTTGGACAGAGCACCAATGACTGGATGCAAAAGCGTTCCACCTGCAGTTTTTGCAACAAACCCAGCCCAAAAGCAGCGGTTTTACCGGAACCGGTTTTGGCCTGGGCTATCACATCCCTCCCCTGCAAAATCGGCGGCAGAGCCTCGGCCTGAATATCTGTCATCTGCAGGTAATTAAGGGTTTCGAGGTTGGCAAGCAGTTCAGGTTGCAGCGGCAGCGTGGCAAAAGAAGAAGCAGTCAAGGGAATACCCGGAAAATGGAATGAAAGAAAAGGCGCGAGAGTAGCATAAATTGCCGGAGGGCAATACTTCGGAAGTGGGATCAGATTTTCCGAGACAACCAATAGTCTGGATTTCGGTGCAGGTGAGCAATGGCAAGAATTAAAATAACTTGTGTCTCTTTTTTATAATGGTACAAAACCCCGTAAGGGAAATGACCAACCAAAGCACGCCGCGTGCGTGTCCCGATATACTGATAGGCTTCCGGAAAATCCTTTATACGTGCAAGGGTTGCAGTTACCTCACTGATAAAACGCTTCCCCAACCCCTGCTGTTCTGCCTCGTAATAATCGAAGACATCATCCAGCTCCTGCTGCGCGAGATCAAGAAATGAAACCTTCATCGGGATTTGTATTTCCCCAGAACCTCTTGAACTGAAACTGCTGCCAGCTCCCCTCTTTCGTAGGCATCAATACGTGCCTCGGCTTCATGTGACCAGATTTTATCCATCTCGGCATCTGGTTTGTCGAGACTGGATAAAAGCTGCTCGACCATCTGTATTCGTTCTCTGGCCGGTAGTTCCAAGGCCTTGGCTGTAAGTGTCTGCTGAAGGCTGGACATACTGTTTGCCTCTATTCTGTTATTGGTTATCAATACTAGACCCAGGGGCAATAGCAGTAAATATGTCACTATCAAAAAAAGACCAGCACATTGGCTGGTCTTTTGGGTTACCGCTGGGCTGGTTTCAG
>NZ_JACUUA010000443.1 GCF_014859565.1 Marinospirillum sp.
CTCATCCCGGTACACAAAAGCAATCACGTCTGCATCCTGCTCAATCGCACCGGAGTTATGACTGACAACGCCATCAGCAAGCCAGCTGGCATCACCTGGAACCGTCAGATCATAAACCTCTTCTTTTCCGATTGATTGAATACTGACAATACGATCCCAGAACAGATCATTGCTGATCATCTGCAAAAGCTTTTCATCTTGAAGCAATTCAGCATAGCTGCGCAGTGTTGCTCTTGAAGGTGAAAAACTGAAGTATGCCTGACCACCGTAAGCGGTTCCGCGCATTGCAGCCATTTTTCTCTGGCTGATTCCTTGTCGCTGCATTTGCTCCTGCACATATTCAAACACTTCCTGCGGTAAGGTATCCAGATTGGTATTGGGCTGAGGTAATCCTTTAGCCAGCAATTCATCAACCAATGCCCTTTGATGACCAAAAGCCCCTATCTGTGACATATATCGCTGCTGATGATCTGCACCCGAAACATCACCGGTATACCAACCCTGTCCCTTGCCGGATAGGACATGACGGATACGCAGCAGAATGCCAAAACGCAACAACAAAGCCGCCACATCACGAATCAAAACCTCACTTACGGTTGAAAAATAAATCCGCAGCCGCCCGTTTTTATCACGCGTGATGCTGCCGTCTGTTGACCATAAGTGGCGTAGGAATAGTGCAAGCTGCTCATTTGGTAACTGAAAGATACCGGATGGAATGTATTTTTCAGCGGAACGCTGACCAAACACTCCAAGCGCTTTTAACCATTTGCCAACCCCTGCTGGATGCCAGCGATTGCCATTACCGGCAATGACCAGCTGATGCCATTGACCACGCCCGGCATGACGTGTAACCCTTGAGCCTAGGTGCTCGGCTGCCTGGGTAACAGCAAGACTATTCTCTTCACTGGCAGTGGTATAACGCAGTGGCTGACCTTTGACATAGCTACCATCACCCAGCAAATGAGCCAGCAGGATTAACTCCTGCTCATCCCATGCTGACAATTTAGCTGGCTCACTGACCTGTCGGGCAATGGCAATTCGATCTCCGGGTTGCAACTCATTAACCCGCTGCCAGTCCCATAAGCCTTTCAGTCGATGCTGCCCAGTACAACGAATTTTATGGCCACTGGCTAGATTTACTTCATAAACATCTTTGCGGCCAACCGACCAGATCAGGTCAGTCTCGGAGATCCGAATACAACCCGCCTCATCAACCGACAAAACCTCTGGCGTCTGGCCGACCAGCTCAGCAATAGGCACTCTTCGCCCATCCGCCAACATCACCAGCGTTTCACCCGTTACACATTCCCTCAGATCCGACATGATCGGGCGTTTGTTGGTGCGCTGCTCCAGGCCTCGATTCAGCTGTGACAAGGCC
>NZ_JACUUA010000150.1 GCF_014859565.1 Marinospirillum sp.
GCCTTGCTGCTGGGATTATGGCGCATCTGGATCGGCCCCAGCATGGCTGATCGAATGTTGGCTGCCCAGCTGTTCGGTACTACTGGCACCGGTATCCTGCTGTTGCTGGCCGAACTGATGCAACAACCGGCACTGCGTGATGTGGCATTGGTTCTGGCATTACTGGCGGTGATGGCAACGGTGGCTTTTGTAGCCAGAGCCCATCCTGCTGTTGATGTATCGCAGGAGAATCAGGATGCTGATTGATCTGCTGCGGGCAATATTATTGCTGAGTGGCGCTGTTTTTTTCCTGATCGGTACGCTGGGTTTGCTGCGCTTTCCTGACACCCCCACTCGTATTCATGCACTCACCAAGGTGGACAATCTCGGACTGGGGTTGATTGTGCTGGGTTTGCTGCCGGGCGTGGAGAACTGGCCAACGGCTCTTAAACTGGTGCTGATCTGGTTATTGGCCATCACCGCCAGCGCCCTCGCGGGTCATCTGGTGATTCAGGCCTGCAGCTGGCTGAAGGATAAAAACGGAGCAGAGCATGATTGATTGGTTGCTGGCACTGGCATTGCCCGGTGTCGCTCTGGGTGTACTGCTGGCTCGTGATTTGTATCAGGCGGTGGTGGTTTTTATTGCTTTTGGCCTGTTGATGACACTGGTCTGGGTTCGTCTGCAGGCACCCGATCTGGCGCTGGCAGAAGCTGCTATCGGTGCCGGATTGACAGGTATTTTGCTGCTGGATGCACTGGGGCATCTGGAGGGTAATCAGCATCCAATTTCTGCTCGGCTGCGCCCACTACTGCCAGTGATTAAAGGTATGGCTTTACTGCTGGTTGTGGCTTTTGGTCTGGTGCTGTTGGGTGCACTGCTGCAAGAGCCCTCACCTCCGGTACAACTGCCGCAACACCTGGCAGACAACCTGCACATCAGTGGAGTGGATCATCCAGTCACGGCAGTGCTTTTGTCTTTCCGTGCTTATGACACCCTGCTGGAAGTTGCGGTGATTCTGGTGGCAGTGATTGTAGGACTGGCACTGCGTTTTAATCTGGATGATGCACCACACGAAACCCAGGTTTCATCCCCCTTGTTGCAAGGCATGCTGGTTTGGCTGCTGCCCTTGATGCTGCTGGTGGCTGCCTACCTGCTGTGGATTGGCAGCACCCGCAGTGGTGGTGCTTTTCAGGCAGCTGCAGTACTGGCGGCTCTGTTGGTTTTGATGCGCCTGTCCGGACTGCGCCCACCGGGACAAGATAGCCTGTTATTGCTGCGCACCGGCCTGGTCTGTGGCCCGGCGTTGTTTCTGCTGCTGGGTTCTTTCAGCCTGATGAGTGGTGGAGCTTTTCTGGCCTGGCCGGAAGGCTGGGGTGGTGTGTTTATCCTGCTGATTGAAACAGCGCTGACCTTTTCTCTGGCCATGCTGCTGTTTTCATTGTTTGAAGCCAGCCCCGCCCCTGACCGGAACGCCCTGCTGCGGAGTAAGGAAAAATGAGTAGTTTTATGGTGTACGCCCTGTCCGGTGGCTCACTGGTAATACTCGGATTGCTGGGTTTTATATTACACCGCCACCTGATCCGCAGACTGATGGCTTTTAACCTGCTGGGCAGTGGCTGTTTTCTGGTGCTCACCGGGTTGTCACAATCCGCGCAGGGTGTGGATGCCGTACCTCAGGCGCTGGTATTAACCGGCATAGTGGTGGCGGTTTCCGCCACTGCACTGGCACTGGTTTTAATCCGCCGCTGGTATCACTTAACCGGGCAGAACAGTCTGCCGGAAGACTCCATCCCACTGCCGGTATCCAACACAAGTCATACTGATGGAGAAGGTCGGTAATGCTGAACTGGATAACGGAACTGCCGGTATTACTGCCTTGGCTGGTGATCTTACCCATGTTGTGGGCTTTGCTGAGCCTGGCCATGGGTGGCAGCCTGCATCGCTGGCTGGCCGCACTAGCCATTGTGGCACTGCTGCTCGTAACTGCCGCGATACTGGTGCAATGGTTGCACCTAGGTGATCTGTATTATGAGATGGGTGGCTGGTCTGTACCTCTGGGAATCGCCCTGCGACTGGATGGTGTGGCTTTGCTGCTGGTACTGCTGACCAGTTTGATCATCAGTATCTGTGCCCTGCATGCTGGAACCTACCTGAAGGATTATCCACGCGCCGGAATCTATTTCTGGCCATTATTGGCCTTCTGCTGGACATCCCTGAACGTCATCTGGCTGTCTGACGATCTGTTTAACCTTTATGTCGGACTGGAGTTATTAGGGCTGAGTGCCGTGGGGCTGGTGGCCTTAACCGGCAAGGCTGAAGCTCTGGCGGCGGCATTACGTTATCTGTATGCCGCACTGCTTGGCTCACTGGCTTACCTGCTGGGTGTGGCACTGCTTTACAGCCATTATGGTCAGCTCGATTTAAACAGCCTGGCAGAAGTCTTCACAGCTGATTTACCCGGACTGGCTGCTCTGGCACTAATGACCCTGGGCTTATTATTAAAAACGGCTGCTTTTCCGCTGCACAGCTGGTTACCACCGGCTCATGCCAATGCCCTGCCTCCGGTCAGTGCACTGTTATCCGGCCTGGTTGCCAAGGCTTCTTTTTATATACTGGTACGCCTGTGGCTGGAACTGGCCGAAGGCAGCCTGTTACCTTCTGCGGCACAACTGCTGGGTGTGCTGGGTGCCGGAGCGGTATTCTGGGGCGGTTGGATGGCTTGCCGCCAACAAGAGTTAAAAATGTTGGTGGCCTACTCCACAGTGGCACAGCTGGGTTATTTGTTGTTGCTGTTTCCGCTGGTGGTGGGCACCTCCGAAGAAGCCGCTCGCCTGGCCTGGCAAGGCGGCTGGTTGCAACTCACCTCTCATGCACTGGCCAAAGCCGCCATGTTTCTGGCTGCCGGTAATCTGGTGCTGGCGATGGGTCGCCCGGATTTACCGGGGCTGCACGGTGTCGGGCGTTACCTGCCCTTTTCATTACTGGGTTTTGGTTTAGCCGGGGTCAGCCTGATGGGCTTGCCACCCAGCGGAGGATTCATGGCCAAGTGGCTGCTGCTGCAAAGTGCCTTCATCAGCGGGCAATGGTGGTGGGTTCTGGTTTTGCTATCCGGCAGCGCCCTCAGTGCCATCTACATTTTTAAGGTTTACCAGCAGTGTTATATCGAATCCGGTGACGTGGATCGCTTTCGCCATCCCGCCTGGGTACTGGATCTATCCGCCCTGGCACTGGCGCTGATGGCGCTGTCACTAGGTATTCTTTCTGCCTGGCCGCAGTGGTTAATCAACACAGCCTTTCCGGGAGGTGCCGGATGATGAACTGGCATTTCTGGTTACCGGTTATGGTGCTCTTCACCTCACTGGGTGCCGCTGCGCTGATCTTCTGGCTGGATGAAGAAAACAGTCGGGCACGCAGCAGTATCAACCTGGGCGCGGCTGCATTAAAAATCCTGCTGGTGGCACTGATTCTGGTGGGTGTTTCACAAGGCGAAATCTACGAAACCCGTTTTGAGTTGCTGACTGGTATTGATTTTGTGCTACGGGCGGATGCACTGGGCGTGATGTTTGCCGGTTTGTCTTCTCTGCTGTGGTTGTTCACCACCCTTTATGCCATAGGTTATCTGGAAGGCACACCCAACCGCCGCCGTTTTTTTGGTTTTTTCAGCCTCTGTGTGGCCTCCACTCTAGGCATCGCTTTTGCCGGTAACCTGTTCACCTTCCTGATTTTTTATGAATTGCTGACCCTATCGACCTATCCGCTGGTGGTGCACAAGGGCACCAACAAGGCCTTGCGTGCTGGGCGTATTTATCTGATCTACACCCTGGGCGGAGGTGTGGTGCTGCTGGCGGGGGTGTTGTGGATGCACTCACTGGCGGGTGATTTGAGTTTTGCTGCCACTGGTCAGCTGGATGCACTGGTGACTAGCCATGCCAGTGACCTGAAATGGATTTTTCTGCTGCTGATGGCTGGGCTGGCAGTAAAAACCGCTATGGTGCCTTTTCATGGCTGGTTACCCCAGGCGATGGTGGCACCGGCACCGGTCAGCGCCCTGTTGCACGCTGTAGCCGTGGTTAAAGCCGGGGCTTTTGGTATGGTGCGGGTGGTGTATGACCTTTATGGCATCACCCTAAGCTGGCAACTGGGTTTGTTACTGCCACTGGGTATTGCTGCTGCCATTACCATCATTTACGGTTCATTAAGAGCCCTGCAACAGGACGACATCAAAAAACGTCTGGCTTTCTCCACCGTCAGCCAGGTGTCCTACATCGCACTGGGCATCAGCCTGTTTGGTCCGGCAGCTACTCTGGGTGGGCTGGTACACCTGCTGCATCAAGGGTTAATGAAAGTGACCTTGTTCTTCTGTGCCGGTAACTATGCCGAAACCCTGGGTATCCATAAAATTCAGCAGCTGGATGGTGCCGGTCAACGTATGCCCGGCACCAGCATTGCCTTTACGCTGGGTGCGCTGGGCATGATCGGCATTCCGCCCATGGCGGGGTTTATCAGCAAGTGGTATCTGGGTACGGGTGCTCTCCATGCGGGTATGTACTGGGTACTGCCGGTATTAATTCTTAGCAGCCTGTTGAATACCGCCTATTTTCTGCCAGTGGTTTATCGCATCTGGTTTAAACCTCAGCGAGGTGACTGGCCACATGAGCGAGTGCTGGGGCGCTGGGATACCAGCCTGTGGTTACTCATTCCTCCACTGGTCACTGCCGCACTCAGCCTGTTGGCCGGGCTGCTGGCTGCTTCACCCTTCAGCCCACTGGCCTGGGTTGAGCTGATTATCCAGCGGGAGTACCTGCCATGATGGCCTCTTTACTGCTGCTCACACCTCTCTGGCCCTTGTTGCTGATCCTCATCACCTGGTTAGGACGCTGGACGGGGTATTCATTACAACCTTACTCCCTGCTGTGGCTGACAGCGCCCCTGCCCGGCTTGTTGCTGGCCTTATTATCCGACGGTGACCCTGCCAACACTCATCTTAAGCTGGACTGGTTACTGCTGGGTTCACTCTGGTGGCTGGATGAAGTGCGTCAGGTATTTCTGTTACTGACCAGTCTGTTGTGGCTGCTGGCCGGTGTTTATGCCCGGGGTTACATGAAAGCATCCGGTTCTTTTGCGCTGCTGTGGTTGCTGACCCTGAGTGGTAACCTGCTACTGATTGTGGCCGAGGATGTGGCCAGCTTTTATCTGGGTTTTGCACTGATGACCTTCTGTGGATACGGTCTGGTGATTCACTCACGCAGTGATGAAGCCCTGAGCGCCGGACGGGTCTACATCATTCTGGCTGTGCTGGGTGAAGGTCTGATGCTTGCAGGTTTGCTGGGCACAGCGTCTCAGGCCGCCGCTCCGCAGATGTCTCAGTTGGGGTCAGTGCTGGCCAGTGCCGAACAACCCGGCTGGCTGCTGACTTGTTTGCTACTGGGTTTTGGTGTCAAGGCGGGTCTGCCTTTTTTGCACGTATGGTTACCACTGGCTCACCCTGTGGCTCCTACCCCGGCCAGTGCAGTGCTGTCCGGTGCCATGATCAAAGCTGGGCTACTGGGCTGGTGGTTAACCCTGCCTCTGGGAGTGGCCAGTCTGCCACAAGCCGGACAGCTACTGACAGCTGCCGGTCTGCTGGGCGCCTTGGGTGCTGCGGTGATTGGGGTGATGCAACACCGCGCCAAAAGTGTACTGGCCTATTCCAGCATCAGCCAGATGGGCATGATGACCGCACTACTGGGTGCCGGATTGGCTGATCATCATCTCTGGCCTTTACTGGTTCCGGCACTCTTGCTGTTTGTGGCTCATCACGGGTTAAACAAGGGTTGCCTGTTTCTGGCGATTGGCATTGTTGAACGGCAAAATCCTTTGCCTCGTCCACTACTGTGGTTATTGCTGCTGTTACCGGCACTGGCGCTGACCGGTGTGCTCGGCAGCGGCCTAATGACCAAGTGGGAAGCCAAATCCGGTCTTTATGAGTTGCACTACACCCACCTGATCGTCTGGTTGACCTTGGCTGCCGGAGGTACCGGGCTACTGATGTTGCGTTACCTCTGGTTATTACAACAACAGCTGCAACAAACAAGTGAAAAACAACCCCTCAGCCCTTGGATGCTGAGCAGCTGGTTGCTACTGCTGCCGCTGGGATTACTGGTGCCCTGGTGGTTGCCACTGCCGGATCAGGCGCATCTGTTGTGGCCGGACTGGCAGAATTTTATGCAGCTGGCATTACCCCTGCCAATTGCCTGCCTGCTGGGTGTGATTTTCTGGTGGCTGACCACCCGCCACTTCACGGGTTGGTCACAACGTGCCATCCCAGCCGGAGATTTACTGGGTATTTATTGCTGGCTGCTGTGCCGCATTCAAGCCCCTTGGGCAAGCATCCGCCAAGGCTTCATTACCTTACAGCAGGCGCTTTTAAATCACTTACAGCGCTTGCAAAAACTCGGCGGCTGGTTGCAACAGATCACGGATCGGGAAGTGTTATTGCGCCGTGAGGCCGCATTGATCTTCACCTTCCTGCTGGTAGTGCTGGCCGGTGTATTCTTATTTGGATCAACAGGTTAATGGTATGTCTCTGACCACTGATGTGGTTGTACTGGGAGCCGGCGCCGCCGGTTTGATGTGTGCTGCCACCTCAGGTTATGCCGGTCAGCGGGTATTACTGCTGGATCACACCGATAAACCGGGTAAAAAAATCCTGATGTCCGGTGGTGGGCGCTGTAACTTCACCAACCTCAACACCACCCCGGCCAACTACCTTTCTGCCAATCCGCACTTTTGTATTTCTGCGCTAAAACGCTACACCCCACAACACTTTGTGGAGCTGGTCGATCGTCATGGTGTGGATTATGTGGAAAAAGCACCAGGCCAGTTGTTCTGCAGCACCAGCAGCAAAGATATCCTGCAAGTGCTGCTGACCGAAGCCGAATGGGCGGGTGTCGATTTACGTATGAAAACGGCCATTCAACAGATCGAGACCACCTCGGGTGGTGTGTGCCTGCACACCAGCCAGGGCAAGGTCGAGGCCGGTGCACTGGTCATTGCCACGGGTGGCCTTTCCATCCCAACCATGGGGGCGACAGGTTTTGGTTATGATCTGGCGCGCCAGTTCGGGCTGGAGGTGTTACCCACCCGTGCCGGACTGGTGCCTTTTACCCTGCACCCAGAATTAAAAACCTCACTGGCACCCCTGTCCGGTTTAAGCGCGGAGGTTGCAGTAAGCTGCCATGGCAAAACCTTTCGTGAACCCCTGCTGCTCACCCATCGGGGACTGTCCGGCCCCGCCATGTTACAAATCTCCAGCTACTGGCAACCCGGTGACAACTTGCTGATCAACTGGTTACCCACACTGGATGCGGCCAACCAGCTGAAAATCCTGCGCCAGCAACAACCTCGCAGCAGCCTGGCGGGTTGGTTACAGGAGCACCTGCCCAAACGCCTGGCCAGCACCCTGTTAACCCTGCTACAAGAACAAGGCACAAGCCTGCCAGAACGCCTAGCTGACCTGTCGAACCAACAAATCGAAAACCTTGCCACAACCCTGCACCAATGGCCAATCAAACCAGCAGGCACAGAAGGTTACCGCACCGCCGAAGTCACCCTTGGTGGTGTCGATACCCGCCAGATTTCATCACAAAACTTTGCCGTGCAAGGCTTGGAGCAGGTGCGTTTTATTGGTGAAGTACTGGATGTAACAGGACAACTGGGTGGTTACAACTTCCAGTGGGCTTGGGCATCAGGTTATGCCTGCGGGCAGGGGTTTTGATGGTTTTTTTGGCAAATTTTTCCATAAACGGCATCTAAACTAGAATCAAACCGCCACCCTCGGGTGGCGGTTTTTTTCGCACCATAAAAAAGCAATACCCGTCAAGCGCACCACAATAGATCAAAACCTCACTTATGATAACTTTTAAGAATCACTGCAAGAGTAATGATTCCAATTAGTTTGCAATTAACAAAAAAA
>NZ_JACUUA010000151.1 GCF_014859565.1 Marinospirillum sp.
ATCCGTGATGGTCATTCCGCTCCAGCCTGCCAGCCTCACTCACCAAAATCTTGATTGCCTTGGGCTAATTCATTGAAAATCCAGGATTCAGCAGAATTTTTTGCACAACTGCCACCTTTGCAGTTTTTTTCCGATGTACTGATGGAACAAAACTATCATGAACTACCGGATGACTGGTGGCTGGTGGTCACCGATCTGGAAGGCTCCACTCAGGCAATTGAAGATGGCCGTTACCGGGATATCAACGCCCTTGGTGGTTGTACAGTAGCTGCAGTGCTAAACGCCGTTAAACCACTGGCAATTCCTTATGTGTTTGGTGGTGATGGTGCCAGTTTTTGTATTCCACCCAGTGCGGTTGAGGCGGTTCGCAAGGCGCTGCGTGGTTGTATTGAGCTGGCTGCTGAGCATTTTGACTTAAAACTGCGGGCAGGCCTTTTGCCCTACGGGTTGATCAAACCCACTACACCCTTGCTGGTTTGTTGTTATAACCGGTCTCCCGGTTTTCAGCAGGCCATTTTTGCCGGTGATGGTATGTTGGAAGCGGATCGTCTGGTTAAACAGGATGACCATTTCCATGTTCGTTTGGGTGAGGGTGAAGCTGAAGCCGATTTCAGTGGTTTTGAGTGCCGCTGGAATCGTGTGCCCAGTCCACAGGAAATCACCGTTAGTCTACTGGTTGAGGTGAGCTCTACAGAATTGCAGCAACAGTTCCGAGTTTATAAATCCTTGACCGAGCAGATGCAGGCATTTTTTGGTGGTGATGAACAACAACAACCGCTGACACTGGCTGGTTTACAGCTGTCTTTTAGCCGCGAAAAGCTGGCGGCAGAAGCCCGCGCCCTAAGTTACTCCGAAAAACATCAGCCATTCTGGCTGAATCTGTGGAAAATCCGTTTGTACAATTTTCTGGGTTTGTTATTGATGGGACTAGGGATTCGGATTGGCAAGGCTGACTGGGGGCGTTACAAACAGGACACACTGCTCAACTCGGATTATCGCAAACTCGATGGCATGTTTCGCAGTGTGTTTGCTGCCCGGCATCAAACCCTGGAGTTATTTACTCAATGGCTGGAGCAGCAGCGACAAGAAGGGGTGCTGAAGTACGGCATCCATATCAGTGATGCGGCTCAGGTGACCTGTCTGGTCAGTCAGGCGGGTGTAAAACACATCCATTTTGTGGATGGTTGTGACGGTGGTTATGCTCTGGCAGCCAAAGCATTAAAACAACAAGGAAACACCCCTTGAAAGTACTTCACACCTCTGACTGGCATCTCGGTCGATCCCTGCATTATCGCCGTCGTTATGCCGAGTTTGCGCAGTTTTTACAGTGGATATTACAAACCTTGGAACAACAACAGGTGGATGTACTGGTCATCGCCGGTGATATTTTTGATACCACCGCACCCAGTCATCGCGCCCAGACACTTTATTACCAGTTCCTGCATCAGGTGGCTGTATCTTCTTGTCGCCATGTGGTGATCACTGCTGGCAACCATGATTCTCCCTCTTTTTTGAATGCCCCCAAAGCCCTGTTGCGGGCATTGGATGTGCAGGTGATTGGTAGTGTGCCGGAATCGCTGCAAGACGAAGTGCTGGAGTTAAAAAATGCCGCTGGAGAAGTGGAGCTGATTGTTTGTGCCGTGCCTTACCTGCGGGATCGTGAATTACGCTCTGCTGAAGCCGGTGAAACGCTGGAAGACAAAGAGCGCAAGCTACTGGCAGGCATCCGCCAGCACTATCAGGCGGTTGCAGAAGAGGCTGAAACCCTGCGCAGCAAAACCGGTGTGGATGTACCTATTTTGGCTACCGGGCATTTGTTTACTGCTGGGGGCAAAACACAAGAAGGGGACGGAGTGCGTGAGTTGTATGTCGGCTCTCTGGCACATGTCACCGCAGGGATTTTTCCTGAAAACCTGGATTATGTAGCACTGGGTCATCTGCATGTGCCCCAGCTTGTGGGTGGTAAAAGCCATATTCGTTACAGCGGTTCACCACTGCCTATGGGTTTTGGTGAAGCCAGTCAGCAGAAGAGTGTGGCACTGGTGACCTTTACTGGCCGCCAACCGTCCGTGGAATTATTGCCGGTGCCCACTTTTCAGCGTCTGGCCAGTATTCGTGGTGACTGGCAACAGATCCAGAGTGCCTTGCAGCCATTAATGGTCAGTGGTGAAAGCATCTGGATTGAAATTATCTACCAAAGCAGTGAATTGCTACCCAACCTGCGGGAGCGTATTGACGAGCTGCTGGATGGCTCAGCCATTGAAGTGCTCAGAGTGCGGGATAACCGAGTGATTCAGCGAGTGATGCAACAGGCGAATGTGGAAGAAACCCTGGATGACCTGAGTGAGCAGGAAGTTTTTGAACGTGTATTGGTGGCACATCAGGTTGATGAACAACAACGACCCGCTTTGCGAGACAGCTACCAACAGGTGCTGACCGATTTGTACGAACAGGATCAACAGGCCGGATAAGGAACCACCATGCGAATACTTGGCATACGCCTGAAGAACCTGAACTCCCTGGTAGGTGAATGGCAGTTGGATTTAACCGAGGCGGCTTACAGCAGTGAGGGCATTTTTGCCATCACCGGCCCGACCGGAGCCGGTAAATCGACCCTGCTGGATGCCTTGAGCCTGGCACTTTACGGTCAAACCCCACGGCTGGGGCGTATCACCTCATCTGACAATGAAGTCATGTCCCGCCAGACCGGTGAATGTTTTGCTGAGGTCACCTTTGCCACCACCAAAGGTCAGTTTCGCTGTCACTGGGGGCAACATCGGGCAAGAAAAAGCCCGGATGGTGCCCTGCAAAATGCCGGTCATGAGCTCTCCGAGCTGGAAAGCGGCAAAATCCTCTGCAAAAGCTTAAAAGACGTACCCAAAGCAGTGGAAGAAGTCACCGGTATGGATTTTGAGCGTTTTACCCGCTCCATGTTGTTGGCACAGGGTGGTTTTGCGGCTTTTCTGAAAGCAGCACCCAACGAACGCGCCCCTATTCTGGAGCAGATCACCGGCACCGATATCTACAGCCAAATCTCCATTCGGGTGCATGAACGCTTCACTCAGGAAAAACAGCAACTACAAAGCCTGCAGGATGAGTTGGCGGGTATGAAACTGCTCAGCACCGAAGAGCTAGAGCAGAAAACCCAAGCCTTAACACAACAACAGAAAGAAGCAGAAACCCAGCAACAGCAGATTAAAAACAGCCAGCAGGCACTTAGCTGGTTAGAAGGGCTGGATCGACTTCACAAGGAGCAACAGGTATTACAGCAGCAGGCGACACAACTGGTACAACAGCAGGCAGATTTTGCACCACAACACCAACGCCTGCAGCAGGCCAGTAAAGCACTGGAACTAGCCGCAGCTGGAGCTGAATTAAAAGCTCTGCGCAGTGCCAGTGAGCAGAACCATCAACGACTGCAAAAAAACCAACAATCCTTGCCGGATATAAAAAACCGGGCTGAACAAGCGACCGGGCAACTACAACAGGCCAGAGAAAACCACCATAAAGCCCAGCAGCAGCGGGAAGAGGCACAACCTCTGCTGCATCAGGTTCGAGTGCTGGATACCCGTTTGCAATCCCTGCAGGAACCTCTGCAGCGAGCTCATTCCCGCCTGATCGAAAATCAGCAAAAACAAACACAACTGCACAGCCTGTTAAGCCAGTTTGAACAGGATAAACACCAGCGCCAGCAGCGCCTTGATGAGCTGAATCAACTGCTGCAACAGAGCGCGGTGGATGCCGGACTGGCCAGTCAACTGCAGGGTTTAAACCAGCGCTTTAACAGCCTGCAGCAGGATCAACAGCTCAGCGCTGATTATCACCATCAGTTAAACACCCTGGCTGCTGAACAGCAAAAACTGGCCCTGCAGTTGCAACACCATCAACAACAAGTGCAACGGCAAGCAGAACACCAGCAACAGCAGCTGCTGTTGCAGCAGAATGAAGCCACCCGGCAGCAACTACTACAAAACCAGAACCTGCCAGATCTGCGCCAGATGGAACGCCAACTGACTGAACGCCTGAAGGTTATTCAGCAGCTGATGGAAGGATTAAACAACCATAGCCGATACCAGCAGCAGTTGATCAGTTTACAGACCCGGCAAACACCGCTGCAGCAGCAGGTTGAACAGACTGGGCAGCAGTTACAGCAGCTGGAAACCCAGCAGCAAAGTAAAACAGAAGCCAGGGATCTGCTGGAACAACAACAGCTGCTGCTGCACCGTATTGCCAGCCTGGAAGAAGCCCGTCAACAGCTGCAGCCAGATGAAGCTTGCCCCTTGTGTGGTGCGACAGAACATCCTTTTGTACAGCATCAACCACCTGCAGCAGATGAAGGTGGTCAGCGATTGACCCAGCTGCGGGAAGAGCTGCATCAACTGCAACTGCAACACCAGCAATTGCAGCAGCAACATGCCAGCCAGCAGGCTGATTATCAGGCTGCTGTACACAAAATCGCCGAAATCCATGAACAGCTGCAAGAACTCCAAAATCAGCTGACGCCGCTGATTAACCAACTGCAACTGCCCAATGATCTGAACCAGCTAAGCAGTCAGCTACCGGGTTGCTTTCAGGTCGACCAGCAACAACAACAGCAGCTTTCTCAGCGTTTGTTACAGTTAGAACAATTACAGGAAGCCAGAGAGCAGTTGCTGCATCAACAACAGACTGCAGCCGAACAGATCAGTCAGGATCAGAGCACCCAGACCAGTCTGGAGGCTCAAGCACAGCTGCAGCGAGATAAACACCTATGGCTGCATCAACAGCTGGAACAGCTGCAAAATCGTCTGCTAGCGTCCACACAGGCGCTGGAGCAGGCATTGTTGCCTTATGGGCTTAGTCTGAGCAGCGGGCAGGGGGTAGAGCAGCTGCAAAACACCCTGCAACAGCGTCTGGATTTATGGCAACAACGTCAGCAGCAATACACTGAGCAGCAAAGTCAGCTGCAGCAACTGCAACACCAGCAGATCAACCTGACCCAAGAGCAGCTTAAACACCATCAGGAAGCAACAACCCAGCTGCAGGCAGAGCTGCAACAGCTCAAAGCTAAGCAACAAGAGCTACTGGCAGAAAGAACACAACTTTTTGGTGGCCAGCAACCGGATGAACAGGAACAACAGCTAAAAAATCAGCTGAATGCCAGTGCCCAGCAGCTGGAGGTCACCAACCAGCTGCTGCGCGAGGCAGAAACACAACTCGAACAGCTGCAAACCCAGGAAAAAACTCTGCAGCAGGCTTTGCAAGAGCAGGATCAACAATTACAGATAACACAGCAGGATTTTAACGAACAGCTGCAGACACTGGGTTTTTATGATGAAAACGACTGGCAAGCAGCCTGCCTGCCAGAAACAGAACGCAAGGCCTTGGCAGAACAGCAACAAGCCTTGCAGAAACGCCAGATCGAACTGCAGTCCCGCCAGTTGCACAACCAGCAAATCCTTGAGGTCGAGCAGGGCAAACAACTGACCACTGAAGCCCTGCCAGCCTTGCAGCAGCAGTTGCAAGAGCAACAGCAGGTATATCAGCAACTGCTGGATACCCTTGGTGGCTTAAAACAAGAACTGAAAGCCAACGAAAACCTGAGATTGCAACAACAAGAACGCCTTGTTGCCATCGAAAAACAGCAGCAGGAAAGGGATCGCTGGCAGTTATTACACAACCTGATCGGTTCTGCTGATGGCAAAAAATTCCGTAACTTTGCGCAGGGGCTGACCTTTGAGCTGCTGGTGCGTCATGCCAACCAGCAACTCAGCAAAATGACAGATCGTTACCTGCTGGAAAGAGACTCACAAGAACCGCTGGAGTTACAGGTACTTGATAACTACCAGGCCGGTGAACAACGCTCAACCAAAAACCTGTCCGGTGGTGAGAGTTTTATTGTCAGCCTGGCACTGGCACTAGGCTTGTCCTACATGGCCAGTGATCGGGTACGGGTGGATTCCCTGTTCCTTGATGAAGGGTTTGGCACCCTGGATGAAGAAGCACTGGATACCGCGCTGGAAACCCTGGCAGGGCTCCAGCAGGATGGCAAACTCATAGGGGTGATTTCCCATGTGCCAGCCCTTAAGGAGCGAATCAGCACCCGCATTCAGGTCATACCGCAGACTGGAGGACGCAGCATCCTCCAGGGGCCGGGAATTAAACGAGGAGCTTAATGTTGATCAGACTATTTTCTCTCCAGCCTGAACAAGTCCAGTCGCCGATCCTTGAGGTTGGTGACTGAACCTTCGTTGCGCAGGATTTTCAGGCGTGAAAGATCAAGATCCGAGAAGAAGATCATTTCCGTGTTGGGCGTGGTTTCATTCAGTACTGCATCATGCGGGAAAGCAAAGTCTGATGGGGTAAAAACAGCCGACTGAGCATACTGGATATCCAGGCTTTCAATGGAAGGCAGATTGCCAACACTGCCACAGATCACCACGTAACATTCGTTTTCCACGGCACGAGCCTGGGAGCAGTGACGAACCCGCAGATAACCGTTCTTGGTATCTGTCCAGAAGGGCACAAACAGGATATCCATATCATCATCAGCCAGCAGGCGTCCCAGCTCCGGAAATTCCACGTCATAACAGATCAACATGCCAATACGACCGGCATCAGTATCAAATACTGCCAGATCATGTCCACCCTCAATCACCCAGTCACGGCGCTCTTGTGGGGTGATATGGAGTTTGGCCTGACGCTCCATGCTGCCGTCTCTGCGCAGCAGGTAAGCAACGTTGTAAAGCCGACCATCCTTGCCTTCTTCAACCATCGACCCAGCGATGATGTTGATGTTGTAACTGACCGCCATACGTTGCAGCTCACTGCGAAACTGCTCAGTAAAGGTTGCCAGAAAGCGAACGGTCTGTTTGGGGTCGGACTGGTCAGTTAATCCCATCAATGGGGCGTTAAAAAGCTCTGGAAATACCGCAAAGTCGCTTTGGTAGTCGGACAGGGCATCCACAAAAAATTCCACCTGCTGCAGAGCACTTTCAACAGAATCAAATTCACGCATCTGCCACTGCACAGCACCCACCCGCACTTCTGTGCAGATGTTGTCCAGCACCCGAGCAGCGGGTTCATAAAGAATGTTGTTCCATTCCAGCAGTGTGGCGTAACCCTGTGATCGGTCATCTTCCGGCAGGTATTCACGCATCAGGCGTTTTACCTGAAAATCATTGGCCAGCTGAAAAGACAGGATTGGATCGTGAATTTCCCGACGAGAAACCTGTTCCAGGTATTCGATGGGGTTCAGTGCATCAGCGTGCTCGTGGTAACCGGGGATACGCCCACCCGCCAGAATAGCGCGCAGATTCATCGAGCGGCACAGCTCTTTACGGGCTTCATAAAGGCGGCGACCAAGACGATGACCACGGAATTCCGGGTCAATCAGAGCATCGAGGCCATACAGGGCATCACCATCAGGATTGTTACGCACACTCTTGTTGCGATCTGTCAAATCACTGTATTTGTGGGGTTCCGAGAAGGTGGCGTAATCCACCAGAGCACTGAGCACTACAGCCACCAGCTGGTCATCATCCTCAATCAGAATCTGACCGTCCGGAAAATCCTCAATCAACTGGTCTATGGTCGACTGAGGCCAGGCGCCACCAATATCTTCATAAACATGATCCATCAGGATTTTCAGCTTGGGGTAGTCAGTTTTTTGCAGATTACGAAGGTTAAGGTGGGGTTCTTCAATACTCATGGGGGTTCCTGTTCTATGGCAGTGGCCTTGATTAGAACAAGCGAGGCGGGGGAATACAAGTGACAGTCAACGCTGGCAATGCCCCGTTCTAATGGAAACCTGTTAGGCTGTATGGGTAATTGTATGGGTAATTTTTCCAGCACAAGAAAAAGGGCTTACAGTGATTAGCCGTAAGCCCTTTTTGTCTTTTGGTCGGAGTGACAGGATTCGAACCTGCGACCCCTTGCACCCCATGCAAGTGC
>NZ_JACUUA010000152.1 GCF_014859565.1 Marinospirillum sp.
CCAGGGATGAGCTGAACTCAATGAAAATACGTGTTTCTGGATGGGCACTAACTAATACATTGGAGCTGTCTGATCAGACAGCGCAATCACTCATGCACCGGGTTGAAGGCGCAGAAGTTCAAGCTATTAATTTGCAGAATCCTGAAGACGAGCCTGTTACCGTCCCAGGAACCCAAGTTGCAGGTGTAGAAACAGGTTACTTCGAGCTTCCTTCAGCATTACAGAAAGAGGGGCTCTGGCTGCTCTATCCAGCTCCGGCGTCAGAGATTTATTTTCGTCCTAAAATCCATATTCCTGATTTTAATTACTGCACCCCAACTGATGATACGTCAGTCTCTACTCTGAACGCTGCTGCACGCTACTACCATCCTATAGAGTGTAGGGGTATTTTCAAGCCGGTACTCAATGCGATGGCTGAAGATTTTTTCCATAGCAGTTGGTTGTACCTGATCCAGCTGAAAAAGCGTTGTGAGCATATTCCCTTATCAGCCTTTGAGTGCTGGAAGGCTTTAGCCCGTCATCCGGAAGCGATGGCACTGGCTGTTTTTCGTCTTGAAATGGACAGTCTTTTTGTTGAACGCCTAAAACACGAGTTAGCCGTAATCTGGGAAGTGGTAACACCAAGACAGTGGCGGAGGGCGTTACAACGCTACATACGGGGTATGGTGTACCAGTTTGGCTTGCTGGAATCCATGATTACAGAGCAGGCACGCAGTAAATTGGAGCAATTAGCTGCACATATACCAGTTTTTCGCTCGTTCGGTGAGCTACTAATCTGTGATACCCCCGCACCTATGTTGCCTTTAGAGGCTGTTATTCCACTTTGGCAGAATGATCTGCGTACACGCCATGATGCAGCAATCTGGCCGGAAGACCTCAGTGAAGAATTGTGTATCTGGTTGGCTCAACAGCCGGATTACCATTGGTTTAATGAGTCTTCGTTACCTTGGTATATGAAGCCAGTCATTCTGATGCCGGTATTCACTGCTCACCTTTCTGCCGGTAAAGCATCGCTGAGTCAATTACAGACCAGTGAAATAGCTGTACGTTCAGCTATTAGTGTTTTGACGGACTTTGACCGTCACGCTTGGTACGAACCAGTCTACTCCGCTGTACTTACTAACCTGCTGCAACCATATACCCCATAAAAGGATTTTAACCATGACGGGCTATTTTAAAGACCTGATTACACAATCACTCAGCCGTACCCGTGAAGCGACGCTTTCAATACTGGGTGTTAATGATCCCGGTTTGAGAGCGCATCTGGCTGACCAGATGCATAACCGCATGGGGGATGAGGGGTGTTTTTTAGCGCCACCGGTTTTTGAACATACGTTTGGCTGGAAGCAGGGGGATCAAACCTTTGCATCACTCAAAGGTGAATTGTTGTCAAATTCCGTAGTTGAAACTCTGGCCAGCGCCAAAAAGTACCAGTTTCAGCCGGATTTAAAGCCGTATAAACACCAGCTGGAAAGCTGGCGCACCTTGCTGGCAGAGCAACCGAAATCCGCAGTTATCACTACGGGCACCGGTTCCGGTAAGACCGAGTGCTTTATGATTCCGATCCTGCAGGATCTGGTGCGGGAGCACGAAACATCGCAAAAAGCACTGGTTGGTGTTCGGGCGCTATTCCTTTACCCTCTTAATGCGCTGATTAACTCGCAACGGGAGCGTCTGGATGCATGGACTGAACCTTATGGTGAGAATATCCGCTTCTGTCTTTACAATGGTAATACAAAAGAGTCTGAGTCTACTGTTCGCAAAACTCAGAAGGAGAGACCTAATGAAATTCTCTCACGCGAACGTTTGCGCAAAGAGCCTGCTCCTATCCTGATGACCAACGCTACCATGCTGGAATATATGCTGGTGCGTCAGATTGATGATCCTATTATACGTATCTCACAGGAGCTGGGTGCATTACGTTGGATTGTACTGGATGAAGCCCATACCTATGTTGGCTCGCAGGCGGCAGAGTTGTCACTGCTGCTACGTCGGGTGGTAGAAGCCTTTGGTAAACAGGCCAGTGAACTCCGGTTTGTTGCGACTTCGGCCACCATTGCCGGTGAAAGTGCTGCCCAAAAACTGCAGGCTTATCTTGCCGATCTGGCGGGTGTTCCGAACGAACAGGTTGTGGTCATTGGTGGTTCCCGTCAAGTACCTGATCTCAAACAAAGCTTAGATATTAAGGGGTCACTGGCAGAAATCCGTCAGGTTGATCAGGGAGAAGTAATCTCCGCAGATCGCTTTCAACTGTTGTGCAATCACCCTGTGTCTTACGAGATACGACATGCGCTGATCAGCAGTGAAAAACCATTGGATCTAAATGACCTGATTTTTAAGGTTGGTCATCTGCTGACAGCAACAGGAAAAGCAGAGCAACAGCAGGAGTTGCTGGAGTGGATTGATCTGATGACCGATACCCAGCCCATCGAAAATGAGCCCCCGTTTCTGAAACTGAGGGGGCATCTGCACCAACGTATGCTGCATGGCCTCTGGTGCTGTGCTGACCCGAACTGTACGGCTAAATCGACACATCTTAAAAACTGGTTTTTTGGTCAGGTTTATGTAACGCAACGCACCCGTTGTGAGTGCCATGCACCGGTTTATGAGCTGGCGTTTTGTGATGACTGTAAAACGCCACATCTGATTGCTGAAGATGCCAATGGCTTTTTACGCCACACAAATCCTTTTGCCGGTGATGAATTCTCGTTGCTGGATGACCCCAATGAAGATACACCGGAAAGTGAACAGGTGCTGTATAAAAAACAACAGTCGGTTGTTTTGTCAGCTCATCAAGTGGAGTCCTATCCGTCAATAAGTCTGAACAGAGAAACGGCAGAGCTGGGCTGTCTGAGCGGGGAAAATACTCTTCGGCTAAATATAGCAACAGATATCGACTCATCATGTTCAGGATGTGGAGATAAAGGTAAACGTCCGGCAGGTTTTCTACGCAAGTGTTATCTGGGTGCTCCTTTTTATGTCGCTAATGCAGTGCCCACGGCGCTGGAGTTCTGTCCGGATCCGCAAACTGATGATCTTCCAAAAAACTCTAACCCAGAAAGCCTTCCCGGTCGTGGCCGTAAGCTGATTACCTTTACCGACAGCCGCCAAGGAACAGCGCGGATGGCGGTTCGTATGCAGCAGGAAGCTGAGCGGTCTCGTTTAAGAGGGTTGGTGTTTTCCATTCTGAGAAACCGGCAGGCCTCAGAGAATGCAAATATCCCTGAGCTACCTGAACAATCAGCTGAAGAACTTCTGGTTCAGGCAGAACAGCTTGAACAGATGGGAATGTCGGATCTAGCCAAGCAACGAAGAGAGCAGGCGCGCCTTAAGGAAGGAGCTTTGCAAACATCAAAGCCTGTCGCAATAGACTGGTATGCGATGGTATCTGAGTTAGCTGCCTGTAGTGATATCAAGCACTCTATCCTTGATTATAACCGTTACGCAAATCCCGAATTTTTCGGTGGCTATGATAACAGCCTGACCCTTGCCAGCTTGCTACTGCTGAGGGAGTTTGCCCGTCGCCCAAAAAATCAGAACAGCTCGGAAACACTGGGATTAATCGCAGTAGGGTATCAGGGGCTGGAAAAGGTCGGTCAGATACCAAGATTCTGGGCGGAAACTTTGGCACCTAATGCTGACAATCCCAGTGAACGAACACCGTTAACGCTGCAGGACTGGAAAGATTTTCTGAAGGTGACGTTAGATTTTTATATCCGTGAAAATACCTTTCTGGTGATGAACGACAATGAACGCAACTGGATGGGAGCGCGTTTTTCACCCAAAGAGCTGGTTCCACCGAAAGATGATTTTCAGGACAGTTCACGGGTAAAAAGCTGGCCGCTATTTAAACGGGGGACTCAGGGAAACCGTTTGGTAAAACTACTGACTTATGCTACTGAGCTGGATCCTAGCTCTGCTTATGCTGCTGATAAGATAAATACTTGGTTAAAAGTTGCCTGGGAGCAATTGACCGCTATTCAGCTACTACAGAATACCGGTGGACGTGGTTATACCGTGACTCGTCAGGCGATCAACTTTTCATTACCCCGTAAAGCCTGGGTTTGCCCAATGACCCACCGTATGTTTGATACCACTTTTCGGAGTGTCACCCCTTATATTCCACGTAGCAAGGTAGAGCGTAACTCATTGTTGTGTAAGCCTGTACAGTTGCCGGATTATACTCAATTAGCGCCTCTGGGCGTATCAAAGGTTCTTGATACGATTCGCCAAAAAGTTGCTGAAAACCAAGAAATCAAAGCGTTACGTGCCGACAGCTTATGGAGCGATATTTCAGACCGAACTGTAGAAGGTGGGTTTTATTACCGTACAGCAGAGCACTCAGCTCAACAGTCAGCGCAGCGGCTACAGCAGTACGAGTCCATGTTTAAAGAGGGCAAAGTTAACGTAATGAACTGTTCTACAACCATGGAGATGGGGGTGGATATTGGCGGTATTTCAGCTGTGGTGATGAACAACGTACCACCGCACCCGGCTAACTACCTGCAGCGGGCTGGTCGTGCAGGTCGCCGCAGCGAGGCAAGGGCTGTGGCTTACACACTTTGTAAGTCAGACCCTCATAATACCCGGGTATTTAATAATCCAAAGTGGGCCTTCAGTACCGCTATTCCTGCACCGGTTATCACGTTGGAAGCTCAGCCTTTGGTGCAGCGGCATGTAAACTCTTATCTGTTATCTGCTTTCCTGAAAACAGAAGCCTCAGGCACCAACGATAATACCCGTCTGACAACGCTTTGGTTTTTCCATGTTAATGAGGGTGCAGTCAGTCGTTTTATTGATTGGCTGGGTAGTGATGTCAAACATCATGAAACGGCCGTGCGCAGCATTATCCGCAGAACAGCGCTTGAATTGATCAGCTTCGAGCAACTGATTGGTGACTGCAGGGAAAGGATTCAGTGTCTTGCCCAGAGCTGGCAGGAAGAGTACAAACAGATGAATCTGCGAGTTAATCAAGCGAAAGATCCTCATTATAAAAAGGCACTGGAGCTGGAAAAAACCCGTCATGAAAATGACTACCTGTTAAAAGAGCTGGCAACGAAAGCTTTCCTGCCGGGCTACGGCTTCCCAACGAACGTAGTTGCTCTCAATACGCTGAATATTGAGGATTTTAAAAGTAAAAAAGCACAGAAAGAAGCAGATCAGTCTGAACGTGAAGATAATATCTTCACCTATAAAGAGCAGCCTTCCCGTGGTCTGGATATTGCTATTCGGGAATATGCCCCAGGTGCCCAGATTGTGATAGATGGTCGTGTTTACCGATCTGCGGGTGTCAAACTTCAGTCTTACCATGAAGGTGCGGGCGGCAGTGCTCAGAAATTTGACCTGACCTGGCAGTGTCATCACTGTGGTGCACCGGGGTATCAGGAGCATGCATATTCCCATAGTGAGAATCTTCGCTGTAAAAATTGTAATAGCGAAATTCATATCAGTAATGTTAAGCGATTACTGCGCCCGATGGGCTTCACGACAGATTTCTATGAAGGTAGCAGTAATGATGTCAGTGCTCAGAAGTTTATCCCGGTAGAGCGGCCTCTGGTGTATGTTGAGGGGGCTACTGTAGCCCTGCCCGACTCTGCCTGCGGATTTATCCGTTTTGGTGAAAACGGTCAGATAATGATGCGATCCGGTGGCGAGCATGGCCATGGTTTTGCCGTTTGTATGAGTTGTGGCCGTGCGGACTCAATGACGCCAAATCAGGAAGTCCCGAAAGATCTGCAACCGGATCACATGCACCGAGCTATTGGTGGCGCAACTAAAGGCGGTGTTCAAAAAGAGTGCTCTGGTGAAAGGGTGATGCGGGATATCTATCTGGGCTACCGTAGCCGCACCCATGTTGTGGAACTGGTTCTGCGTAATCCCGTAACGCGGGGCTGGATAGCCGAAAATGAAACCGGAAGAATTATTGCGATTACATTATCTGTGGCGCTTCGTGATGCCGCTGCAGATATCTTGGGTATTGCTGCAAGCGAAATCGGTTTTGGTGTTCGCCCTGACCGTGATATGGATTCCGGTGAATCCCGCTACGTTGTGCAGATTTATGATCATGTTGCCGGTGGCGCTGGTTTTGTTCTGACGGCTATTGATGACCTTTCAGCTTTGCTCAAAAAGATGATTAATAAACTTGAATGTGTCGCAGAGTGCGAAACAGTCTGTTCATCCTGTTTGGCCAGTAAAGACAGTAGGGTCGAGTTTGAACAACTGAACCGAAAAGCTGCACTTGAGTGGCTAAGAGAAGGGCAGTTTGTTATGCATCTGGATCTTCCTGAGCCTTTTAATCGATATGCTGGTGCAAAATATTGGCCCTATGAACCCTTGCGTTTTGTAAGGCACTGGATTAACCGTTCTGCTGAGTCTCTCTGTTTTCAGTTGAAGGGGGATCCTGAGCAATGGAATTTGAACGCCCCTGAATTCAGGCGTCAGTTGCTTGCCTGGAAAGTGCTTGATAGCTGTGATCTGACCCTTGTTCTGGATGAAAACAGCAGTCTCACAGATGAAATTAAAGAAGACTTGGCACTCTTGGCAAGTAGTGGCATCCATCTAGCCCAGCACCGCAAGCGTAAGGATGACGGCTTGCTGGCTGCTCCGCTCCAGATAAAAGATAAAAATGGAAGTGTTATTTCTCTGCTGACAGACAGTTCAACTGCCGCTAAGCCCGGTGAACACTGGCTGCAGGCCGATACAGGCCATACCTGGATTAGCTCTGAATCACTTCCTGAGTGGCAATTTGAGACTCTAGATACTTCAAATTGGCGCAGAACATCCTACAGCAGTGCCCGGGTACTGGAAGTTACAGATGAGCTTAATGGTCCAATAAATACGCTGGGGCAGCGCTTCAAAAAACTTTTAGAGGATAAGGCACCGGAGTTCAGCGCTAACCTGTCCTGTGAAAAAGTGACTGCGATTAAGTATGAAGACCGATATCTGAGAACCCCTTGGGCGATAATGCTGCTGGCGGGCTTTATGCAGATTATTCCAAAACAGGGTGTCAAGTTGGTCTGCGTACATGCAGTGAGGGAAGCTAACCCTCAAACTGGAAAGTTTATTTGGCACAACTTCAGTGATTATTTGCATCAGGAAGAGGTGCTCAGACATTGGTTATCTGCAGTGTTGGATATTAAACCCAATATTGAACTCCACTCAGAGTTGCAAGAGGTCAGCCATCGCCGTGTTCTGACGTTAACACTGGAGTCTGGTAAAGAGCTTAAATTGGCTTTTGATCAAGGCATGGGCTATTGGAACAGCTCTGATCTGCACTACGAGCTTCGACTACATAATTTCGAAGCTTCAGGGGCTGAACAGGCACAGCGGATGATGGATGCTTGGAAAAAAGCAAGCTTAGTGAATACTGGAGACTGGCCGACAGATATTGCTGTTTATGAAGCTTAAAGTCCACGCAAAGAGATTGTAATCTGACTAGGTTAATTCGAGAGACATTGTCTCTCGAATCGGGAACCCAGATAAAACCAGTCTATATTGTGCAGATTGATGGTATGCCAAATTCACGCTGTAATCGAATGGAGAGCTGGCTGTGTTCTTGGGAAGTGTTACGGTTCGGCAACTTGATTTGCAGTGTTGGGTTCGGTGACGAAACTCGAAAGCTGCTTGTAGGTGGTTTGCAGACTGATCTGCAAGCCAAGTGCTTTTGCAACTTTGGTGACGGTTGCAAAGGTGGGATTGCCCTCCGGTGATAAAGCTTTGTACAGGCCTTCGCGGGTTAACCCTGTATCTCTTGCAAGTTGGCTCATGTTTCCTGCACGAGCAATAACATTCAAGGCATGAACAATAAACGCAGGATCATCACCAGCTTCTTCCATGTAGGCTTCCAGATAGAGTTGTATATCCTCATCTGTTTCAAGGT
>NZ_JACUUA010000153.1 GCF_014859565.1 Marinospirillum sp.
CAATGCTGAAAACAATGCTGGAATACAAGTGCGCTCACGCAGGCATTGTTTTCAAGGTAGTCAATGAAGCCTACACCACCCAGACCTGCTCGAATTGTGGCTTGCGCCCCAATTCAAGTCCAAAAGGACTCGCAGGCCTTGGAATAAGAGAATGGACTTGCAGTGCGTGTGGTGTCACGCACGAACGCGACATTAATGCCGCCAGGAACATTCTCGCGCTCGGGCATGAGCGTCCTGCAGAGGGAATCCTCGCCCTTTAGTGCGGGGATGATGTCAAAGTCTGCCGCTGGCTTTGCATCAAGAGCCGACATTTGGAGATACCCATTGCCGCTCTCTTGGTATTATGCGCCCCGGTATATTAGACAAACTTTAGATATTTTAATGGTCATTAAAGATACTAAAGCTCATGAAATGACGATGCGCCAGCAGTTGACCCATCAGAATCACGGGTGTTTTTGAAACAGCATGGTTTTGCGGATGGATTTTCCTTGTGTTTTTATGCTGCACTATGGTGCTAAGTATGCGGGGTATTTTATCGTTGGATTCTCAAGCAGATTGATGCTGGGCAGTCCTTAATTTTCTCCTCTAGCTTGCTGTGATTTATAGCTGTCTATCAGGGCGAGTTGCTGCTGCTCTTTTTTCTCTTATTGTGGTATTGCTGGTCGATCTCAAAATGGGCTAACCTGTATAAAATAGCAATAAAGCCCAGCGTTGCTGGGCTTTATTGCTCACCATTCAGACCTTCCTCGAATCGTGGCGGCTGGTTTTTGTCCAGAAAAAGATCCACATCCTTCATTGCGCCAATCGCCAGTGCATCATCCCCTAATGGAGATAAAATCTCTCGGGCAATCTGTACTGACTGGCGTTCGCCTGGATAGATATAGCCGCTTTGTGCACCCATTTTGGCAAAAAGAAATACCGGTGTGATAGCGGCACAATAGGCGCTACTGGTTTTGCAATGGTTGTGCTTTTGTCGATACACCAGCGGCTTAATTACCAATGGCAAAAAAGGACTCTCCTCTTCATCATCGAGCAGCGATCGGGTGACTTGAGCCAGGTCTGCTCGACTAAAAAAAGCATCACCCTCCTGCATCGAAAAAGAAACCCGGCTGCCTTGTTCAAGCTGCTCTAGCTCCCTGTCGGAGAATTTGGCTTTTCCCAACCCAGCATCAATTAAGGTTTCTCGGAAATACCGCGTCATTTCTTGCATTTTGCATTCCTTTTTGGTTTCGTTCGATTGTTGCTTGCTGAAAAGCTAGCACCAAAGCCTGCTGACCGGCAATAAGAGTGATCATTTAGGATGATAGCTAGGCAAGCTTGCAAAAAAATTACTGATTCTTAGGTTATCCTATTTGCAATTAATTCAAAAAATATTTACAGGTCATTCTACGTCCCATCAGCCTGCATAATTCACCAGAAAAATCCCAACTCCAGTAGAAACCATGATTTATCAAACCTTAATGGAAATAGCCGATTTTTAGCAATTCACCAAATGGGTGAAGAGCGAATCAAGAGCAAAACTACCATTAAATCATTGATTTACCATGGTTTTATCCATGCCTGTCTAGCGTGCTCATGAATAAGACGGGATCAGATGTCAATGATCGGAACGCTGGGGCTGCTTGTCGACCGGCAGCCCTGATCAAGCATGCAGTTTGTGGACATACCGCTGGTTATGGAAAAACCAATGACCACGGAAAACAAGCCATGACTGATCCTGCCGAAAAGATCATAGATGAATCATTACAGTTGCGTATTTATCAGGGGGCGCTAGGCACCTTTCAAAAGCGCATTAAAGACCTGAATCGCCGCTTAGAACGCAGCAGATCGGAACAGCGGGTCAGCCTCAGCATCGGTGAGCGCAAGCTGATGAGCATTAATGTGGGGTCGGCCAAAGACCCCGTTTTGATGACCGTGCCCATGGTGGATGTGACGATCAGTCACCCCTTCGCTCAGCCCATTAAGGGCTATCGCATCGTTGCAGACTTGAAGCAGGACAAAGCAAACGGAGCGATGAAAATCAACTACCAGGCCATGATCAGTGATGGCGAAGGCAAGCTTGTGCCGGTAGTGCCGGTTTCAGCCCTGAAGTCCATTGATCCCTGCCAGTGCGACCACTGCGGCAACAGTCGCAAGCGAACCAAAGTCACGCTGCTTGAGGAGGTTGCCACAGGCAAAACTCTCCAGGTCGGCTCAAGCTGTCTGGATGATTTTGTGGATCATTCCATGCATCGAGCGGTATCCAATGCCAATCTTTTCTATGAATCCGTGCTCAGTGAATCGGATCCTGACTCGCTGATGGAAGGTATGGGGCTGAAGCCGAATATGGGTGAGCTGGCCACCGTTGAGGAAAGCCTGACGCTGGCTTTCTACCTGATACAGAAAAAAGGCTATATCTCCCGCAGTATGTATGAAGACAACCATCACCTGCAGGAAGGCTCAACCGGTGACATGATGCAGGATCAGAGCAATGCGCTATCACTGGCCGAACTTGCGACCATCAATCAGGCTTTCATGCCGCTTGCTGAGAAGGCTGTTACCTGGTGGAAAGAAAGCGACACGAACAACAGCTTTGCTTTTAATGCACAGGCCGTCATTGAATCCGGCATCACAGGTGGTAACCACGGGCTGATGGCCGCAGCCGCCAACCTGTTTTTGAAGGAAAATCCCGATTTAGCTGCAGAATATGGGATTGGCGGGTATCCGCATCCCAATTCAGAAAATGGTGCCTGGTTTGATCGATCCCCGGAGCAAGCATTGATTGATGTGCCCGCTAATCATAAGTGGACTGCAAAGGAGCCTCTTGTGGTTGAGCTACACTCAATCAAGGAGGCACCGGGATTTCGCGGCGCCACCGCGCACAAGGTCTGGATGGCTACAGATCAGGGTGCCCGGCTTTATTGGAAAAACAGTGGCTCCATAGGCAATGCAATGATTGATGGTCGACCACTGGCTGGCGCACGATTCAAGCTCACTGGCACGCTGGTCGAGCACCTGCCTGTCAGCGGAGTTCCCTTCCCTTTCAGTAAGCTTTCCAGAGTCAAGCTGCAACTGAAAGAGTTGGCTGGGGCTTCGGTCAGCATGGTGAATCAGATGATCGCCGAGCTTATCCCAGGTCAAGACTCTTGGCTCAGGGACACGACCAACTTAATCAAGGAGTTAGCCGAAAAGCTGGCTGATTGCGAAAACTTTGATCTGACGCGCCTGGTACAGCCTGCAATGCACACTCAGCAGTCATCTCCTGAGACTTGCAAGATGCTGGCCGAAAAGCTGACGGATACCGAAAGCCTGCAGGCTCTTGAAAATGCCTGTCGGACGGATTTCCCACTTGAAGGGTTCGACCTTCAATACTGCCAGGACTGCGCGGATACCATTGCTGAGCGCATTGAAGTCCTGCAAAAGGAATCACCCCTGCAAGCCGCGACACCAAGAAAGGCAGCGACAGAGCCAAAACTCTGAGTTCATGCAGCCTGAGCGCACAAGCACTCCACTTGATGCCTGATCTTATATCCCGGACCGATTGGGAGAGGGTTTACGCGGGTTTTGTTAATCAGTTCGTCTTCAAAAGAATTAAGAGTGCGGCTACATTGTTTGTTAAGGTGCCGTACTGCCCAATGGCCACCAAAGAGAGGATTTTCCCATGTCGCACAAATTTAATTTTTTTGCCATCAAGACCAGCACTGCGAATGATGACTTTAATGACGTTCCAGATCTGACCTTAAGCATCATTTTGAGCAAAATTGCTGAAAAAGTTGACCTGCACGGATCAGAAGTTGATTACAGCTTTGCATTCCGTGATGGCAACGGCAATCGGATCGGCACTGTAATACGGACGGAAATGACTATTAATCAGCCGGACGAAATCAGCTTCGAATTACTGAAGCACAGCGTGGATGATGACAACAACTTCAGCATGTTAATTGAATGCAATAACTCGGCATTTGCGGAAGACGGAAATAACGAGATTGCGCGCATTGTCCGTGAAGCTGCCCAGCGTGTAGCCGATGGTGACCGCCACTTCAGAGTGCGGGATATGAATGGCAATACATGCGGCTCACTGCGCTGGGATTCCCTTGAAGAGCCTGATGCAAGGCTTGAATCGCCCGGATTCAGAGATCCAGGCATGTGAACCCTAAATACAGGAGGGCACCATGGATAAGACAGCTCTATCGGCACGATCATCTGATAAACTTGGCAGCGAAATTGAAAAAATGAAGGTAACCACAAATAACTTGACTCACTGCCTGCAAACGGTTGCTGCAAACCTGCCTTCAGACATGGATTATGACGACTTGGTTCTGATGCTTTCAGAAAGCAATCCAGCGCTCAGTAGCCGGGACACCCTGAAAGACATTCAGGATTATTACGAATCGATCACTGATCCGCTTCAGATCAATGATGAGATGGCCATTCTCTCCTTTTTATTCAAGGATACCCCGCTCAAAGGTGCAAACAATCTTGAGTACAAGGTGGCACAGTGGAATCATTGCTGGCAAGCACAGCGCACGCCAGAGTCGAGCCTGCCGCCAGGTGGTCATCATCAGTATGCCAGCCGTGAAGATGCCTTTTTGCAGCTGTGCAATCAAATGACCTTGGATCGTGCGCTACTGGAAACAAAGGCGCTTGGATGCACCCCAGCCGTTTTTGACTATCAGGGGGTGCTATGCACTCTTACCGGAACGGGTTTTGATCGCCAGGGATCTGTTGCATTGGTTCGCCTTGAGGATGGCGCGCCTTTGGCATCAGTGCCTTATCAGGATCTGATTGTTGCTCGGTTTTTGGAGAACGGATTACTGAGCGAGACGAAGCCCCTGAGCACCATCCAGTCAGATCGGATCAAAAAAATACTGAATGGTTATCAGCCAAGCCAGTGCCTGCTTGAAGATGGCATCTCAAACCAGGCATTTCCTTGTTTTTTGAGTGGTCGCACCTGGAATGGCTGGGAGCGCCCACGTTTTACCGGTGAAACCATAAAGCAGCTTATAAATACCTTGGATGCGGATGCTCAAGAGCGCTTTCTGGTGAAGCATGACGGCAGCATATCGCCCATCATGGAAGTGCTGCATGAGCAGGGGCAGCTGCCTCAAGACTCCACTCTGATTTACATTAATGAAGGGGAATCCAAAGAGTCAGGCGAGGTCTGGCCGGATGAAGTCATTGCTGATGCTTATCACTGCCAGCCCAAGACACTTGCCGGTCAATCCACCTGGGAGGTCGGGGATGGCTATGCCTGGGTGATTGAAGATAGAAACCGGCTTTTGCCGCCTCTAGCGGTATCACCCGCGCCAGCAATGGATAATCCGCAGCTTTAACCATCTGATCGATCAATCAGAAACGCATCAATGATGGACTATATTGCGGGGGTTTTTTGGTTATGCCGGTGCGAAATTGATATAAGATGGACATTCTTTCGATTTCGCACCGGCGCAATTGCGCCTTTAGCGCTTTGGGCGGGGAGCAGCTAGCATCCTATTGCTTTCATCAGTTCGTAGGTGCGTGATGCGCGCTCGCCTTTTGACCAGTTCAGTCCAACCTCATTGATAAAGCACTGCTCAACCTCATCCCATCTTGCAACCAGTTTCTCCCAAGTCTCAGAGAGTGCAGCAACTCTGTCCATGTGGTTGCGAATTTCTGGCACTGCATCAAGAAGTAGCAGGCAGCGATTCAGGTCATCTGGATCATGCGGATGATATCTGTCATGCGGCATACCGGCAGCAGCCATAGCCATCGCCTTGGAGCTCGACCCCACGCGGCCGGTACCAAACCACTTCAAAATCTTGTTGTTCATCACAGGCATCGGTGGAGGGTTCATTACTTGCTCCATTACTTGCTCCATATCTAGTCTACTTTCAATTGCTTGGCATCGCCTGGGTGATCCTCGCTTCTTCAGGCTTAATCACCTGGCGGCCCTGCTTGATGATACTGCCGGTTATTTCACGATTCAAGCTTATGAAGGGGCGAATGGTGCGAACAGACCAGGTATCACCATCCACATCAATCAGCAAGTCCCCGCCCCAAACTTGGCTGCTGTTTTTACCGCACTCACGGGCATAAACCGCATCAAGAAACCCCTCGCCTCGCAAGCGTGACTCGATCAGCTTTGCGGCCTTTTCGGTGCCACCGGTACAAACAAAGGCTTTGCCAAAACCAGGAAAGTCCGGCAATTCTTGGATGATCCTTTCTTTGATGTTGGCCTGCTGTTTCTTGCTAACAGGGATTGGTACTTCCGATGGCAGATATTCCTGGTTGATCCAATTATCCAGATCAGGCATATACCATGAACCCTGGATTGCATTGCAGATGGCATCTTCAAGCTCAAGGGGACGAATCCATTCTCCTTCTTCAATGCGATTCATCAGCTGCTCAAATATGGCCATAGCCTCCTGATCTTTGATTACAGGCCGTCGCGCCAGCTGACTATCCATGGCGCAAAGCATGTGAACAATTTGTGCCAGTCCCTTTGCAGCGGCATCGGGTGATGTGTAACTTGAAAGTCCAGGCACCTTAAGGAAAGGCTTGAATACTTGACCTTCATCATGCTTGCGAATGGCCGCAAGGTACTGTTCCCCGCCCGAATCCCGAACCAGCATGTACTGGCTATTTGCGAATTCGGGCTGCAATCGTACCGGACGCACGTCATCAGCATCAGCCGCCAGGGTCATGCCACTGAAATCAGCATTATCTACAACAGTGCAATACACCTTGCTGCGATCTTCATCAAACCCTGTAATAGCAGCAGTGAAGACACCACCCAAGCCTGATGGCACCTGAACCTTGTCGTACACTTTGGAATTTTTCAAAAAATCCTGAGTCGGTATTGCTGGATATGTGTTCATGCTTTATTGACCTGTATATCTGCTGGCTTAATGTGAGCGTAGAGCTGCGTTAAAAAGAGATATAGCCAAAACCATGCGGCTTTGCAGGGTGATAGCAGATTGGTCAGCGCGTGGAGCCGCTGATTCACTTGTTATGCCTGCTTAGTCCTCTACCTTTTCACCCTTTACAATAGAACTGATTACAGCATCAGGCATTTCTTCTGCCATTATTTGACGGGCTTCTTCTGTTTCTGCATCAACACTCGCTCGAACTCAAATTCTTGCATTTGCATCCCCATTTCCCCATTCACGGTTAAAAATTTAGTGCTAACTTACCATAGATACAGGATAGCCTTCAAGGCATTTCCTTCATTACGCCATGCGGGCTATCCTGTATAGCTGGTTAAGTGATAACCTGCATGTATTTGTTTTCAAATGGATAGAGTTAATGAGTGAAACCGCTGCCGTCCGCATCAAAATCATTACCAGCATTGAATTTCAATCCGCTGCCACGCTGGATGCTGCCCAGGGCTTTGGTGAAGGCCGATACCGGTCAGAACTGGTGCACCCCAAGGCAAAACGTGTCTTTGAGGCTCGGGATGATCGTACCGATGCGATGCACTGGTTGATGCGAAGCCTGGCGGATACGCTCGGCTCCTTCAAAAAAGGCATTCAGGCTGACATTGAACTCAACGTGCCAGAGACCCTTACCCCTTTGCTGCTGATCCTTTTTGATGAGAATGGACAGACTCGGCATGATCCAGGCCTGGTGCTTTCCCATCCGATAGAACCCCTGGCAAGCCATTTGAGGATGTACCAGGTTTTCTATTACGCAGCGCATGGAATGAACCTCTCCTTCCGTGTTAATGGAAAATCCCTTTCAGATTACACTCAAGAGCCACCCCAGAAGGATTCGACCCACGGGAAGACCGGCACCCCTGCTGTGGAAAACACGCCCAAATTGCCTGTTATTCGAGCTGGACTGCCCATTGTCAATGGCCATTTATTTTGACCCACCTTTGGCCAATAAAATTGACCCAC
>NZ_JACUUA010000154.1 GCF_014859565.1 Marinospirillum sp.
TCAGAACATGCCCAGCTCAAGCCGGGCATCTTCAGTCATCATCTCGCGTGACCAGGGTGGATCAAATACGATCTCGGTATTCACCTGACTCAGATCTTCCGCACCCTGAATCTTGCGGCGGGCATCCGAAGCAATCACTTCACCCATGCCACAACCCGGCGCGGTCAGGGTCATTTTGATATTCAGCATTTTGCGACCATCCAGCAGATCCACCACCTTCAGCCCGTAAACCAGCCCCAGATCCACAATGTTGACCGGAATTTCCGGATCAAAACAGGTACGCAGTTGCTGCCAGGCAAATTCAGCAATCTGATCATTACTGGCACCTTTGGGGAGGATCGGACGTTCGACCGGTGGCAAACCCAGTGCATCCAGATTACTGCCTTCCACCATATACAAACGGCCCTGATGACCAATACTGACCGTGCTGCCTCGTGCCTGCATCACTTCCACCGGCTCACCTTGTGGCAGGGTAATCGCCTTGCCAAAAGGCACCGAGATCACCTCAGTTTCCCGCAACAGCTGCAGCTTGTCACCCTTGTTTAACCGCTTAGAAGACAGCTGACTCATACCAGCATCTCCCGCACCCGCACCAGTGCCGCCACAAAGGTATCCACTTCATCCAGGGTGTTGTAAGCCGCAAAAGAAGCCCGCGCCGTGGCGTTAACTCCAAGGTGGTGCAACACCGGCATGGCGCAGTGATGCCCGGTACGGATTGCGACACCCAGTTGATCCGTCAACAACCCCAGATCCTGAGCATGGGCACCGTCCAGTACAAAAGAAATCACCCCAGCCTTGTGTTCAGCTTCACCCAGAATACGCAGACCCGGCAGTTCGGTTTTCATGCGCTCGGTGGCATACACCAGCAACTGATGTTCCCAGTCGCTGATCGCCTGCACACCGACTCGCTGCATCCAATCCACCGCGACACCCAGCCCGATGGCTTCGGCAATGGCGGGTGTACCGGCTTCAAACTTGTGAGGAATGGCGGCATAGGTGGTTTTTTCAAAGGTCACCACATCAATCATGTCACCACCACCCTGCCAGGGGGGCATGGCTTCCAGCAGTTCAGCCTTGCCATACAGCACACCGATACCGGTCGGGCCGTACATCTTGTGACCGGAGAAGGCATAAAAATCCACATCCAGCGCCTGCACATCCACCGGCTGATGCGGAATGCCCTGCGCACCATCCACCAGCACCGGAATACCCAGCGCATGGGCTGCCGGAACCATCTGCTCCAGCGGTGTGATGCTGCCCAGCGCATTGGACACCTGAGTGATCGACACCAGTTTGACCTGGGGTGTCAGCAAACGATGGAAGGCATTCATATCCAGGCTGCCATCCGGCAGGATTGGAATCACTTTCAATTCAATGCCAATCTGCTCGCGCAGCAGTTGCCAGGGCACAATGTTGGCATGATGCTCCATCATCGACACCAGCACTTGATCACCCGCTTTCAGGTTGGTTCGCCCCCAGCTCTGCGCCACCAGATTGATGCTTTCGGTGGTGCCACGGGTAAAAATCACTTCCCGACTGGATGCTGCATTGATAAAACCCTGCACCTTCTGCCGTGCCCGTTCGTGGGCATCCGTGGCTTCCTGCGACAAGGTATGCAGTCCACGATGGATATTGGCATTGGTCTGACGGTAGTAGTCATCCATGGCTTCAATCACACACAGGGGTTTCTGGCTGGTGGCCGCGTTATCCAGATACACCAGCGGTTTACCATTCACCTGACGCTGCAGGATAGGAAACTCGGCACGCAGTGCCTGCAAATCATAAGCCGGTTGTGGCAGGGTTTTCAGATTGGTCATCAGAGCAGATCCAGTTCCACTTTATGAGGCAGCTGACCCGCCACGGCGGTTTCTACCCGCTGATAAACTTCCGGCAAGTCCAGCTGATCAATCACTTCATTAGCAAACGCCAGCGTTAACAAACCGCGCGCCTGTTGTTCATCCACACCCCTTGCACGCAGATAAAACAAGGCATCCTCATTCAACTGACCTGTCGTTGCACCGTGTGAACACTTCACATCATCCGCATAGATTTCCAGCTCAGGTTTGGTATCCATTTCGGCCTGATCACTCAGCAGCAGATTGGCGTTATTCTGCTGGGCGTTAATCTTCTGGCTGTCACGTTTAACAATCACCTTGCCGTTAAACACACCCCGAGCACGATCATTCAGGATGGCTTTGTAGTTTTCAAAGCTGTTGGTCAGCGGTGCGTTGTGATTCACCAGACTGTGGATATCCAAATGCTGGCGGTTGCGTCCGAACAACAAACCGGAAAAGCTGGATTCAGCCCCTTCTCCATTCAGATCCGCCACCAGATCATCGCGCACCAGCTTGCCACCCAGATTCATGTGATGGCAGGTGTAACGGCTGTCACGCTTCTGTTCGATCTGCACACGACCCACCCACCATTCCTGATCACTGCCAGTTTGCAGCAGGGTATGGCGCAGTTGGGCATTACGCTCCAACACCCCTTCCAGCACCCGATTGGTGAAATTGGCTGCACCTTCTGCACCCACAAAATGCTCCACCAGCTGCAATTCACTGTTACTGCCTGCGGCAATTAATACCCGTGGATGAGCCATAGTCGCTGGTTCAACCTGAGTTGACAGGTAGGTCAGCAGCAGCGGTTTTTTTAACTGCTGGTTGTTGCCGATACGGATCACCGCACCTTCACCGGCAAAAGCAAAGTTCATCGCGGTGAACACATCCACATCAATACCGGCCAGACGACCCATCATGCCACTGGTTAGCTCCAGTTCTTTGTTCAGCGCTTCGGATAAAGGCTCAATCACCACTGCGTCCTGAATGCCACTCAGATCGGACAATTCAGCAGAATACACGCCATTCACCAGCACCAGTCGGTGGGCATCCAGCTGTAAGCCGTGGTTTTCCAGCAGGGTTTTGGCAGCAGTTAAATCATAATCAGCAGCCAGTTGAAAATGGCGCTTTGCCAGCAGCTTGGTGTCGGTGTATTTCCAGCGTTCTACATCCGGTGTGGGAAAACCCAGATGCTCAAAACGGGCAAAAGCAGCAATGCGCTGGCTTTTTAACCAGCCACTTTCGGCTTCCTTGTTAAAGGCTGTAAAAGTCTCGGCATAACTGGAAAGAGGCTGGTTCATGCTGTGCCCTCCAGCAACCAGTCGTAACCCCTCTCCTCCAGCTCCAGTGCCAGTGATTTGTCACCGGATTTGATGATCTGCCCATCAGCCAGTACATGAATAAAGTCCGGCACAATGTAGTCCAGCAGGCGCTGGTAGTGGGTAATCATCAGAATACTGCGGTTGGCGGCACGCAGGGAGTTGACCCCTTCAGAAACCGTTTTTAACGCATCAATATCCAGACCTGAATCAATTTCATCCAGAATGGCCAGTTTCGGTTGCAAAATCAGCATCTGCAGAATTTCATTACGCTTTTTTTCACCACCGGAAAAACCTTCATTCACCGCACGATGTAAAAAGCTGTTATCCATTTTCATGAACTTGAGTTGTTCACGCACCAGCTGCATAAAAGCCGGGGCTTCCACTTCCGGCTCACCGCGCGCCTTGCGCTGGGCATTTAAAGCGGCTTTCAGCAGATAAACATTTTTAACACCGGGAATCTCCACCGGATACTGAAAAGCCAGCATCAGACCGGCAGCAGCCCGTTCTTCCACCGCCATCTCCAGCAGATTCTGGCCTTCAAAAATCACCGAACCGCTAGTCACTTCATAACCATCACGACCGGCCAGCACTGCCGATAAGGTGGATTTACCTGCCCCGTTTGGCCCCATAATGGCATGGATCTCACCGGGGTTGATGGTCAGATTCAGACCCTTCAGAATCTCGGTGCCTTCAACTTTAGCGTGTAGATCTTTAATCTCGATCATCTTCTGTTCTCTTTAAAAATTTGAATTCTGTGCCGTGTTAACCAACAGCGCCTTCGAGTGTCACGTTCAGCAGAGCCTCGGCTTCCACTGCAAACTCCATCGGCAGCTCTTTGAATACGTCTTTGCAAAAGCCATTCACGATCATGTTGACTGCATCCTCTTCCGGGATACCGCGCTGCATACAATAAAACAGCTGGTCTTCACCAATTTTGGACGTGGTGGCTTCATGCTCAACCTGTGCGCTGGCATTACCAATTTCCTGATAAGGGAAGGTATGTGCGCCGCACTTGTCACCCAAAAGCAGCGAGTCACACTGGGTGAAGTTACGGGCGTTTTTGGCACTCGGCAGAATTTTTACCAGACCACGATAAGACTGATTGGAACGACCGGCAGAAATCCCTTTGGACACAATGGTGGAGCTGCTGCCTTCACCAATGTGAATCATCTTGGTGCCGGTATCGGCCTGCTGGTAGTTGTTGGTCACTGCTACTGAATAAAACTCACCGACTGAATCCTTGCCACGCAGAATGCAGCTGGGATACTTCCAGGTGATCGCTGAACCGGTTTCTACCTGAGTCCAGCTGATCTTGGCACGATCACCGCGGCAATCACCACGTTTGGTCACAAAGTTGTAAATACCACCCTTGCCTTCTTCATCACCGGGATACCAGTTCTGCACGGTAGAGTATTTGATGTAAGCATCATCCAGCGCCACCAGCTCCACCACTGCTGCGTGCAGCTGATTTTCATCACGCATCGGGGCGGTACAACCTTCCAGATAAGACACCTGAGCACCTTCTTCGCAGATAATCAGCGTGCGCTCAAACTGCCCGGTATTGGCAGCGTTAATACGGAAGTAGGTGGATAACTCCATTGGGCAGGTCACACCCTTGGGCACAAAAACAAACGAGCCATCCGTGAATACCGCAGTATTCAGCGCAGCATAATAGTTGTCAGAAGGTGGCACCACGGTGCCCAGATACTGACGCACCAGCTCGGGATGTTCCTGCACGGCTTCTGAGATGGAGCAGAAAATCACCCCTGCCTCAGCCAGTTTGGCTTTAAAGGTGGTGCCGACAGAAACCGAATCAAACACCGCATCCACCGCCACACCGGCCAGTGCTGCGCGTTCATGCAGCGGAATACCTAGTTTCTCGAAGGTATCCAACAGCTTGGGATCAACCTCATCCAGGCTTTTGGGTGCGTTTTTGTTTTTGGCACCCGGCGCGGAATAATAAGACACTGCCTGATAATCAATTTTTGGATAAGACAGGTGCGCCCAGGCTTGCGGGTCCTGCATGGTCTGCCAGTGACGGAAGGCTTCCAGCCGCCAGTCCAGCAGCCACTGAGGTTCGTTTTTCCGGCTGGATATATAACGGATCACATCCTCATCCAGTCCGGGTGGGAGTGTGTCACTCTCAATATCGGTTACGAAGCCTTGCTTGTACTCTTTACGTACCAGCTGCTCCATCTCTTCACTCGCCATAGCGGTCTCCGGGCATCATCAAGTCTATCTATATGTTCGTTTTTTCTATTTCTGGGCGATCAAGCTGCGTGCAAGGTGTCACTTGTCAGGCTGTCTGCAACAGGATGTTGCAGCCAGAGCTTACAGGGATGTATTTACGCGTCCTGACAAGTTGATGCCTTGCTGCAAGCAGCCCTCTAGCCTGCCTCATGCAAAGTCAGGGCTTGTATCTGTACCCAGGGCAATTTAATCGGCTGGGTTTGTGCCAGTTGGGTCAGAGTGACCGAAGCCAGTAGCTGATGCATTGCCAGGGTGACTCGCTGCCAGTTGTTGGCAACACCACACTGGCTGATCAGATCACACTGGGAGTCTTCCAGACTGCATTCCGTCATGGCAACCGGCCCTTCTATTGCGGCAATCAAATCACTGACGGTAATACGATGAGCCTCACGCGCCAGCTGATAACCACCCTGCGTACCCCGACGCGACACCAGCAGCTGTGACTTCACCAGCATCTTTAACAACTTGCTCACCGTCGGTTTTGGCAAACCCAGTGTTTCCGCCAGTTCGACCGAGGCATACAAACGCCCTGGCTCACGCGCCAGCTGCGCCATCAACACCACGGCATAATCGGTCAGTTTACTGAGTCTAAGCACATCCAGCCCCGAGGGCATCCCCTGTTCTTTTCTATTGAAGACTATTCTAGTCCTTTTTAAATCCCCAGTAAAGAAGTCGGGTACTGATAGGTGGCCACACCAGAATTGCCAACACAGACCAAACAAAAACAGCAGGATGGAGAAAAAGATGGGCACGGTAGGGCAGAATATGCAGGTGTTTTAAATAGCCAAACACATAGTTACGCTTTGCCTGAACCCTCCACGAAGTTTCGAATTAGGTACTCGCTGAACATTGGAACTGTGAAGGCAATGTCCCCGTGTGATGGACTGTAGATCATTCCCTTGCTGATGATCTGCGCGCGCCTTGGCCCCAGACTTTGATTAGTTTCGTTCAGTAAATCAGCTACATCCGATGATCTGTACGGACCGGCGCCAAGCTTTGCCATCGCGATAACATACTCTCGCTCTTTAGGCGTTAAGCGATCAAATCGCACCTTGAAAAACCCTTCATCCAACCGCTTTGTTGCTTCCCCTGCAGCCTTCACTGCATCTTCTAGCTTGATGCCCGGCTCCTCAGCGAGGTTCCAGCACTGATAACCCCATTCCTGCAGAAAGTACGGGTAGCCTTTAGTCTTTGCTAGTATCTCCCTGATCGCCTTGTCGTCTATGTGTTCACCTTCATCCTCAACAGGGTGTCTAATTGCTGCCTGCGCATCTGCATCCTTCAGTGCTCCTACAGCAGGGTAGTGAAATAGCCGTTCTGCGTATGATTTCGCATCGCCCGAAAGAGCTGCAACTTGTGGCAGCCCCGCACCGAAGAACAGAACAGGCAGGACTTTTTGGTTAACCTTATGGAGGGCGACAATCAGAGCTGCCAAATCTTTAGGGCGCAGGTATTGAACTTCGTCAATGAGTAGCGTCCAGGCTCTACCGGCAGCCTTTGCAGCCTCGCCTACGCGAACGAATAATTCGGGTAAATCTGCTTCCAGATCTCCGCTATCAGCGACGCCTACTTCCGGATCAACCGAAATCGATGTATCTCCGTACGAGAGCTTGAATGCGGAGGCAAATGAGCGAAGAGCCCGAAGTGCCTGGTGGGCTTTGGCCTTCGCATTCTCCGAGGTCGAGAATTTGCGCAAGGCTTGATTAATCTTTGGCAGGAGCAACTCACTGAGCGATTTTCCCTCTGGCGCTTCAATTGAGGATGTCATATGCCCCTCGGCTTCGGCCATCTCTTCGATTTTGTTCAGTAGCACCGTCTTTCCTACACCGCGCAGGCCAAGCAGCATCTGTGAGCGGCTAGATTTACCTAACAATGCCCTTTGAATTGCTATCTGTGCGTCATTAAGGATCGCTTCCCGTCCAGCAAGCTCTGGTGGCCGACTCCCGGCGCCTGGGACAAATGGGTTTCTTACTGCATCCATGGGATCTCCAATAGCGTAAACTTTATGAATATCTATGCAAGTATACCTTGTTGTTGATATACCAGCATAGAATAAGTTATAGAATTGGACACATAAACAAGGGCAAGCAATCGCACATTCTTGCTTAATGAGTAAAAAAGGAATAATTTACACTCAAGCATGCTTTTGAGTTTGACAACGACAAGAGCCAGGCGAACCTCGTCAAGCATGGGATCGACTTCCACGACGCCCAAGCTTTGTGGAAGGATCAGGATTTATTTGAGGTTCAGGCAACTTCATCCGATGAACCCCGATACCTTGTTATTGGTCTTACTGGTGTGAAGCACTGGTCAGCCGTTATCACTTACCGAGGCGAAAGCATTCGCATTATTTCGGTAAGACGTTCGCGTAAGAAAGAGGTAGAGCTGTATGAAAGGTGACTGCTCCCCGCCCTAAGCGCTAAAGCGCCACGGGCGAGGCTTCCAACT
>NZ_JACUUA010000155.1 GCF_014859565.1 Marinospirillum sp.
GCTAACTTATTTAAAGTGCCCAGAAAGTTGGCTGCCACAGCTACACGCAGTTCGCTGGCGAGGGCTGTGGTACTGAGCAGCAGGCTCAGGGTTAATAACAGTAATTTTTTCATCGTTTGGGTACTCACATTGGGGCATTAGGCCGTTGTAGGACGAATACGATTATGTTGAAAAATCTTCCAAGCAGAAATTAGCAGGATGCAACCCAGCAGCAGGTGCAGCAGAGCACCACCCACCCATTGCATCAACCAAGCACCAATCAGTGCGCCCAGTGCAGAACCAGCTACCATCCAGCCGATAAAGTGGCGGTGCAACTGCAGGGGTTGTAGTGCCTGCTTCTTGTGATAACGACTGATCCCCACCAGCAGAGTTGGCAGGCTAATCATCAGGCTCAGGGTGCCTGCCGTTTTGATATCCAGCCCGTAGATCAGCAGAAGAGTGGGGATAGTCAATTCACCTCCGGCCACCCCCAACAAACTGCTGAATACACCAATCACCACTCCAGCCAGTACACCGGCCAGCAGGGCAGTTAAACCTTCCAGCCCGGCGTAGTCCTGATGGATCAGTGGATGGGTCACCAGCACCAGACTCAGCACCAGCAGCAGTGCCACCACCCAGTGTTTTAATTGCCTCTCTGGCAAGCTGGATGCAAAGTTTGCGCCAAACCAAGAACCAACCAAACTGCCAACCAGCAGATTTAGCACTACATCCATGTGGGTCAGCAGCACATCAAACCCGACCAGCCCACCCCGAAACACCAGTGAAAAAAACACCGTGAACAGACTTACCAGCAGGTTGATAACAATCGCATCCAGCATTCGGAACTGAAACCAACCGACCAGCAAAGGCAAGCGAAACTCAGCACCGCCCAGACCAATCAGCCCGCCCAGACCAATCAGCCCGCCCAGACCAATCAGCCCGCCCAGACTGCCAATCGCTGCCCCGGTTACAAAAGCCTGAGGTGGGGAGTGGTTTTTCATTGAGTTATCCCTTTTAAAAAATCATTAATCAATCTTTGTCCAAGGCATAACCGGCTTCGCGGATCACTGCGGCGGATTCCGGTGAACGGATAAATGCCATAAAGTCAGCTGCCAGTTGTTTATCCGTGGCGGATTGCAGGATCACGGCTTTTTGTACGATGGGATCATAACTATTGGCTGGAGGAATCCACATGGAACCTTTGCCCTTGAATTCCGAGTGCATAATCTGGGCAAGTGCTATAAAACCCAGTTCAGCTGCGCCGGATGCAATATGGCTGTGTGCCTGACCAATGTTCTGAGAGCGCACAATTTTCTGCTGGGTATTCAGTTGATCCCATAACCCCATCTGTGTCAGCACCTGCTGACCCGCAAAACCGTAAGGGGCATTGTCGGGATTGGCCAGAGCAAGGTAACGAAAACGATTCTGGCGTAGCACCTTGCCTTCGGCGTCAATCAGCTTGTCATCAGCAGACCAGAGTACTGGAACACCAATGGCATAGGTAAACAGCGAATCACTCAACGCCAGCCCTTCACTCACCAGCAGTTCTGGTCGGCGACTGTCGGCAGAAAAGAAGATATCAAAAGGGGCGCTGTTCTGGATTTGTGCATAAAGAGCGCCGGATGAACCTGCACTGAGGATTACCTTGTGGTTGGTTTGTTGCTCAAAACTATTTGCCAGTTGTTGCAAGGTGCCGTTGAAGTTGGCAGCCACGGCAATTCGCAGCTCAGCAGCCTGCGCGGTAGAAGTAAGCAGGGTAACAACCACTGAAAGTAGAAATAAACCTAGTTTTTTCATGGGGTTTTCCTCGGTTTGATAAAAATCAGCGTGGTACAGCCAGTATTAAATGGGATGCTTTGATCAGTGCCAGTGTTGTGGATCCGACCTGTATCCAAGTTTCATCAGCAGCCTTGCGGGTGACAACGGCGGTCAGTAACTGGCCACTAACCAGCTTTAGTACCACCTCAGCATTGGCCGGACCTTTTTCAATGCTGATCACTTCACCCTGCAGCTGGTTTCTGGCGCTGTAGTCGTAGGACTCGTTGTGGTCGACCAGAAAAATGGAAGACGCTTTGAACAGCACAATCACTTCATTACCAGGCTGCTGATCAAGCCCCAGTTCCTTGCAGGCGGCATCAGTAATCAGGGCACACAGCTCGACCCCTTCACCGATATCGATCATGACCCGATTGTTGATCACACCCCGAATGACTTGACTGACCTTGCCGCGTAACTGATTTCTGGCTGAGGTTTTCATGGCTTGCTCCGATTGGTTGATTGACGAGGGAGCTTTAGCAAGGAGAGTGCCAGAAACCCATTTATTGTATCCATACCTATATAGCGGTAGGTGAAACGTTGCTCTGCATCCGGTGTTGTGGTTTTTGTTGCCACTGCATTGTTATGAATACGACAAATGTCAGATTCCTTTCACTGCAAGCTTTGTAGTTGTGGCTTAAAGCTAGTGGTTTATTCCACAGGGCTAGGTTGTGAGCTATGCAGTGTTTTTTTGGCATACATTTCGCTATCACCAAATTTATATAACCCTGCCTCTGGAGATGATGATGAAAACGTTGAGTTCGGCACTGATACAACCCCAGTTCCAGAAAGCACGCTTTGCCAGCAGTGCCCGCAATCATTACAGCGGGCAGGTAGTTTTTGTGGTGACAGAAGGTGAGCTGGTGCGTACCTGGTTGTTGTTGCCTTCCGGCCATGTATTACAAGCCTTACTGACCCGTTCCAGCGCTGAAGGCATGGGACTGAAAGTTGGCGGGGTGGTATCGGCATTGTTCAAGGCCGCCTCAGTGGAGTTACTGCTGGATGCTCAGCTGGAGCTGGAGGTCAGTAATCAGTGGTGGGGTGAGGTGACTCATATTGCAGCAGGTGAGGCACGGGATGAAGTCACCTTGATGGTTGCACCGGGACTGGAAATCACTGCACTGGTGAATGCCGGTTTCTGCCGTCAGCAGCGTTTGCATAAAGGAGATGCTGCCTGCGCAGTGTTCAGTGCCTCATCGGTGATCCTGCTGACACTGGTGTGGGAAGATTAAATCCATATAGATGAGGAATAAAACATGAAAAGATTAAGTGCAGGTTTACTGCTGGCAGGCTGGTTGTTCAGTGGGGTGTTGCTGGCCGAAACGCTGGTGGTGTATTCGGGTGCTGGTTTGCGACCCGCCGTGCAACCCTTGCTGGATGCCTTTGAGCAGCAAACCGGCACACAGGTGAGAGTGGAGTATGCCGGTATGGGTCAACTGATGGCACGTTATGAAACCACCGGGCGCGGTGATGTATTCATCTCCGGTACTCACTTTTACACCGACCGTTTGCAGGCGGCTGGCAAGATGACAGAAGCTCATGATCTGGGTTACCACACCGCAGTGATTGGTGTACATCCTTCCCGTGCTGCGGATATACGTCATTTTGACGATCTGGCACGTCCCGGTGTACGCCTGGCACTGGGTGATCCTCAATCCATGGCTCTGGGTCGAACTGCAGAAGCGATTTTGGATGCTAGTAAACTGGGTGATGCAATTCGTGCCAATGTGGTGGTTAGGGGAACCACGGTGCAACAACTGGCACTTTATGCTGCTCAGGGTGAGGTGGATGCAGCACTAATCGGGCGCACAGCAGCTTTGCAGCAGGGTGAAAAATTACGAATGGTGGACATTCCCTTGTCCATTTATGAACCTGAACGTATCACGCTGGGGGCGTTGGTAAGCAGTCAACAACCAGCGCTGGCACAGCAACTGATCGACTTTATTCGCTCCCCAATCGGTCGCCAGCAGTTTGAGAAGGTGGGTTATATCCTGCCGGAACATCGGATCACACCTTAATGCGACTGTACTGGCTCTTGTGTCTGCCACTGCTGGTTCTGGTGATCAGCATTCTTGGTGCGGTAGGTTCACTGGTGACTTACCTGCCATTGGATAGCCTGTGGCAGGCGTTACAAGACCCGGAAACCCTGTTTGCATTGCGCATGTCCTTGGCAACCTCGGTATTGGCTGTGCTGTTGGCATTGTTGCTGGGTGTGCCGAGTGGTTATTTGTTGGCACGTTATGCTTTTCCCGGCAAAGCCTTGGTGGAAACCCTGCTGGATTTGCCGATGGTGACACCCCCGCTGGTGGCCGGAATGGGGTTGTTGTTTTTTCTGGGGCAGGCAGGTGTTGGTGGTCAGGTGTTGAGTCAGTTTGGGGTGAGTCTGTTATTTTCACCCGCCGGTGTGGTGCTGGCGCAGACTTATGTTGCCAGTGCATTGGTGGTGCGCAGTGCACGGGCGGCTTTTCTGGCGGTGGATGTTGATTACGCACGAGTGGCAAACACCTTAGGTATGTCACCCGGCTGGGCACTGCTGCTGGTCGAAATACCCCTGGCTGCCCGTGGGCTGGCAACTGCCGCCGTGCTGGGCTGGGCAAGAGCACTGGGCGAGTTTGGTGCCACACTGATGCTGGCCGGTGCCACACGGATGTACACCGAAACCCTGCCGATGGCGGTGTTTCTTAATATTGCCAGTGGAGAAACGGGCATTGCTGTAGCGTGTGCGCTGGTATTACTGAGCTTGGCCTTTGTACTTCTGTTGCTGTTACGCCTGTTGGCTACCCCTGCGGGAGATGAAAGTGATGACCACCTGGCTGGACGTTCATAAGCTGCAACATTCTTGCCTGAAACCTCTGAGTTTCAGCTTGAAACACGGAGAGCTGGTAGTGCTTCTGGGTGCCTCTGGTTGTGGTAAAACCACACTGTTAAAGCGTCTGGCCGGTTTGTTACCCGGAGACGGTGAAATTCTGTTGCAGGGACAAGCCTTGCAGCACTTGCCAACCCATCAACGACCCCTAGCTTATCTGAGTCAGGATTTGCATCTGTTCCCGCATCTGACGGTGTACCGTAATCTTTGGTTAGCACTGTGTTTTAGTGGTTACCGAGGCGCTTTTCGGCCACGTATTGAACAAATCCTGACGCTGACACGCATTCAGCACCGGGCTGATCGCAAACCCAGAAACCTGTCTGGGGGTGAGCGGCAACGGGCAGCACTGGCGCGGGCGCTGGTTGGACAGCCTCTGTTGTTATTACTCGATGAACCCTTTTGTCGACTGGATCCAGCCAATCGGCAAGCGCTCTGGTCAGATTTCCGGGCATTACAACAACAGCAGCAACTCACTACCCTGCTGGTAACCCACGACTTGCAGGAAGCTGAGTTTCTGGCAGATCGAATACTGACTTTGGATGAGGTAATCCATGAAAACCCTGAATGATGCACAACTGCTGGCCTTGTTGCAGGAAGACCTGCCGCATGGCGACCTGACCACCGACAACCTAGCGTTACAGCAACGGCAGGGGCGGATGACGTTTAAGGCACGCCATGCCATGTGTGTTAGTGCCGTGGAAGAAGCTGTGCGGTTGTTGCAGTTGCTGGGTTGTGTGGTGCAGTCCGAAGTGGCATCTGGAACAGCATTGCAGCCGGGTGATTTGATCCTGCGGGCAGAAGGTTCAGCCCCGGTATTACTGGCAGGCTGGAAGGTGACCCAAACTCTGGTGGAATGGTCTTCTGGCATCAGTAGTTGTGCTGCCGAGATTGTGGCCGCCGCTACGAAGGTGACACCGGATATCACCGTGGCCTGTACCCGCAAGGCTGTACCCGGCACTCGCCGCTGGTCGATGCAGGCCATCAGGGATGGAGGTGCCCAGTTGCATCGTAGTGGTTTGTCGGAAACCCTGTTGTTGTTTCCCGAACATCGGGCTTTTGCTACTGGGCCGGAAACCTTGCAACAACAGATTCAGACTCTGCGCCAACGTTGCCCGGAGCGGCGTCTGGTGGTGGAGGTGACCAGTATCCAGGACGCTTTAAAAGCGGCTGAGTGGGGTGCGGAGGTGATCCAGGCAGAAAAATTTACCCTGGGTGATCTGCGACATCTGGCACAACAACTGCAAGCTTGGCCTCAGGTGCATCTGGCTGCAGCCGGTGGTATTAATGCAGCAAATGCCGCAGCTTATGCCGCAAGCGGTGCTACAATTCTGGTCACTTCCGCACCCTATACAGCGGCCCCGCGCGATGTGAGTGTATCCATACAGGAGTCCTGAACCATGAGTTACGAGTTTTCCGAGCGCTTTATCAGCCGCCTGTCGCTGGAAAATGATGCCGGTGCTGCCCTGTCGGATACCCGCATTCGGCTGCTGGAGCAGATTGACCAGTTGGGTTCGATTTCTCAGGCGGCCAAGGCGGTACCTCTATCCTACAAGGCTGCCTGGGATGCCATTGATCTGCTCAACAATACGGCTCCTGAACCGCTGGTGATCCGTTCTGCCGGTGGGCGTCAGGGCGGTGGAACACGCCTGACGGAATACGGGCGGCGTATGGTGGTGATGTACCGGGCACTGGAAATTGAATATCAGTCCACGCTGGATCGGGTAATGGCCGGTATGAACGAGATGCACAAGGGTGATCTGAAGGAGTTTCAGCACCTGATGCACCGCATGGCAATGAAAACCAGCGCCCGCAATCAGTTCACGGGACGTATATCAGGCCTGAGAGACAGTGGTCTGGATTATCTGGTACACCTGCAATTGACCGATGAGCATGAGCTGGTGGCAATGATCACCAAAACCAGCGCTGAATACCTAGGTTTATCCATGGGGGATGAAGTGTTTGCCTTGTTCAAAGCCTACAGCATGGTGCTGGTGACCCAACCGGAACAGGCACGGGGTTTTGCCAACCAGCTCTGGGGTGTGGTGGAAGGTATCAATCTCAGTCGGGATCAGGTGGAAGTGATCCTGCAACTGCCGGGTGAACGCAGCCTGGTTTCACTGATGTCGGAAGCTGACTTTAAGACCCTGAACCTGAAGCCCGGCGATAAGGCCTGTGCCTGTATTGATCCGGAACAGATCATGCTGGCTACCTACGACTGATCTGCCAACGCATGCCAAGCAGCCGAGTCAGGAAAAAACAAGGTCTCACCCATTTCATCTGCCCGAAACTGCCGGATTAGCTCTTGAACAGGCAGGCTACAACAATGGCTGATAAAAGCCAGTGCCAGTGTATGGCGGGTCGGAGGTTGATGCCGCTCTGGATTCACTGGCAGCAGTGCCATGGCATTCACCAGTAACGGGTGTTGTTCCACCAGCAGGGTCAGGCTGAGTTGGGATTTTAGGCTGAGGTAGCTGACTCGATCCATCAACAGGTAAGCCTGTTGTGCCTCGGCGGCCAGCAAGGTGGCCTGATTACCCCGATGTCCCTCATTAAAAGTCCGATACCACTGACCTTGAGGTTTTACCTCGGCAGCTTGCCAGAGTTCCTGTTCTCGAATGTGAGTGCCGGAGCCATCGGCACGACTGAGAAATGCTGACTGAGTAGCGGCAATGCGCTGTAAGGCCACCTGCGGTGAGCACTGGCGGATATTGGCAGGATCTGATTCAGGGCCCAGCAGCACAAAGTCACTGTAGAGCAAGGGGTAGCGCCCGGTGGCGTGTCCGGCTGCCACAAATGCCTGTTCCTGTTGTGGAGCATGAACCAACAGCAGATCAAATGCACCAGTACGTGCCTTGTCCATAGCCTGTCCAGTTCCCGCTGCAGTGATTTCAGTGGTGTGCCCGGTGGCTTGTTTAAAGCTGTTAGCCAGCAGATCAACCAATCCGGCTTCCACCGGGCTGATAGTGCTGATCAGGCGCAGGGTTTCGGGTGACATCTAAGTTTTCCTTGGAGGACCTATATGAAATATGAAGCGACCACGTAGGACAACCGCACCCTTATGGGTGCAGTTGTGAGAGCGCAGTGATTGCTCACTTATTCACTCGGGTATTCCACCAGCACATCCTCATCGCGCAGGATCATCTGGCAGGCCAGGCGCCAGGGTGAAGGTGGAATATCATCCACC
>NZ_JACUUA010000156.1 GCF_014859565.1 Marinospirillum sp.
GACCTGATCGCAGCAGGACTATAGAATGTGTAAAAAGCTGGTTTATAAAATGTGGGTTAAGTTCACAAGGAAATATAACATGTTTATAACAATTCGCGCCCGCTTGTTGCTGGTTGTGTTGTTGCTGAATACGCTGGCAGTTGTTGCTTACACCTCATACGCCTATCAGCTGCGTAAAGCAGACTTACAGAGCCAGATTGATGGACAGTTGTTGTTTGCCGCTCATACCGTTGCCAATATTACTGATCAGAGTATTTATGATCAGGTGGCTAACGGTACCTTTAGTCAGGAAACTTCAGATGCCTTGCAACTACAGGTATTTAATCTGCTTAAATCAACCGATATTGAGTATGTTTATACTATAGTTGAAACCCCGGAAGGCTTGGTGTTTGTATTGGATACACCAGAAGCTGAGGAGGTTGAAGCGGGAGATTTTGGTGAGCTCCTAACACTTTATGAGGAACCCAGTGATGCCATCTTTACTGCCCTGCGTTCACAACAGATCCAGTTTGATGAATACATCGATGAGTGGGGTGAGTTTCGTTCTGTATTTATTCCCTACACCACAGCAAGTGGTCAGCGATTTATTGCCGGGGCCGATATCACTATCAGTCATATTCGTGGCGAGCTGTTAAGTACCTTGCTAGTTTCTGCCTCCATGGGTCTGTTGGTGTTTATTTTGTCTTCTGCCTTAACTTACTCACTGGTATCAACCATTCTGCGCCCACTGGGTTGGGCACAGGCTGTTATGCGAGAAGTAGCCAGTAACCGCGATCTGACATTAAGAGCCCAGTGTAGTCCGGATGAAATTGGTCAGTTATTGGCCGATTTTAACAATCTGATGATTGAGCTGCAGGATACCCTGACCACAACAACCCGTGCAGCCTTGGATACCGCCTCTATTGCGGATCAACTGCAGTCTAGTAGTTATCAGATGAATGATCGTGCCTTGGATGTGGTACGGGCAGTGGATGAAGTCAGGATTCTGGGTGGTACAACAGGAGAGTTGCTAGAAGCGTCCGATAGAGATTTGGCATCGGCTGTGACGGAGGTGTTGGAATCAGTGGAGCGGTTGGATGCTGGTCAGGCAGCAATCAAAAAAGTCGCGGCTAGTATTGAGCAAACAGCTCGTTCTCAATCAGAGCTGTCTGATGAGTTGGGTCAGCTGTCTCATCAGGCAGAAGATGTTAATCAGGTGCTGTCGGTGATCAGTGAAATTGCTGATCAGACCAATCTGCTGGCGCTGAATGCGGCGATTGAGGCTGCTCGAGCTGGTGAACATGGACGGGGTTTTGCTGTGGTTGCTGACGAGGTGCGCAATCTGGCAACTCGTACCCAGGACAGCCTGAATCAGACACGTGAAACCATCACTCGCATTGTTGAAGCTATAGGTGTGGTGGCAGGAAAAATGCAAAATAGTGCCGGTCAGTTTAATCAGCTGCTGGATGAATCCAGTCAGGCTTATGAGCGTGTCACGGAAAGCACTACTACCATGCACAAAACTCGTGGCAGGATGCAGCAGACCTCAGTAAATTTGACAGAGGTGCTGGAGCGTACTCGTGAGGTATTGGCACAGGTTAGGAAGGTTGAAGAGCACACTCATGAAAATTCGGCCAGCATGAGTGAGGTGTCTGAAGCAGCAGACCGCTTGCAGGCTTCTGCGGTGGAGTTAAAAGGCCAGTTGGCTAAGTTTATTGCCTGAAGCTGGTTAAGCAGATAGGTCGAATAAAAAAATCCCCGTGTAAGAACGGGGATTTTTTTGTCAGCAGAGCAGCAGCTATCAACTGTTCAGCTGTGGTCCGGCGGCAACTATGTTTTCATCTACACCAGAGAACTTGCGGAAGTTCTCGATAAACATGGCTGCCAGCTCTTTGGCCTGACGGTCATAGTCATCTTTGTCCTGCCAGGTTTCACGAGGACTCAGCAGGCTACTGTCAACACCGGGTACATGGGCAGGTACTTCCAGGTTCAGCGTTGGCAGTTTAACGGTTTCTACATCAGCCAGTGAACCATTTTGTACGGCATTTACAATGGCACGAGTGGTCGGGATGCTGAAACGGCTGCCACCCTTGCCATGTGCTCCACCTGTCCAGCCAGTATTCACCAGATAAACACGTGAATTAAAAGCTTCGATACGCTTGATCAACAGGTCAGCATAAACACGTGCAGGACGTGGGAAGAAAGGTGCACCAAAGCAGGTGGAGAAGGTTGCTTCAAGGCCGGAGGTGGAACCCATTTCAGTAGAGCCTACTTTGGCCGTGTAACCGGACAGGAAGTGGTAAGCCGCTGCTTCTTTTGAGAGGATGGATACCGGGGGCAGTACACCACTCATGTCACAGGTCAGGAAGATGATGGCGTTGGGTTCGCCAGCGCGGTTTTCTGCAACCCGTTTTTCAACGTGCTCAAGAGGATAAGCAGCACGCGAATTCTGAGTCAGGCTGTCATCAGTATAGTCGGGCTCGCGACGATCATTTAAAACCACGTTTTCCAGAACTGCACCAAAGCGTATGGCATCCCAGATGATGGGTTCGTTTTTCTGGGACAGATCAATACACTTGGCATAACAGCCGCCTTCAATATTAAAGACAGTGCCCACACCCCAGCCGTGTTCATCATCACCTATCAGGTAACGGGAAGGATCAGCAGACAGGGTGGTTTTGCCAGTGCCGGATAGGCCGAAGAACAGGGTGGTTTCACCATCTTCACCGACGTTGGCAGAGCAGTGCATTGGTAATACATCTGAGGCAGGCAGCAGGAAGTTCTGTACCGAAAACATGGCTTTTTTCATTTCACCAGCATAACGCATACCAGCAATTAATACCTTGCGTTCGGCAAAATTCAGAATCACACAACCATCAGAGTTGGTGCCGTCACGTGCTGGATCACACTGAAAGTGCGGGGCGTTCAGAATCGTCCACTCTTTTTTACCGCCGGCGTTAAAATTATCCGGGCGGATGAACAGGGTACGACCAAACAGGTTGTGCCATGCGGTTTCTGTTGTTACGCGCACAGGCAGGTAGTGAGCTGGGTCTGAGCCAACATGCAGCTCGGAAACAAACTGGTCACGTTCAGCCAGATACTGGGCAACACGATCCCAGAGCGCAGCAAACTTTGAGGCATCAAACGGACGGTTGATGCTGCCCCATTCGATATCTGCAGAAGTGCCCGGTTCATCAACAATAAAACGATCCAGTGGAGAGCGGCCTGTGCGCTTGCCGGTGTTAACTACCAGGGCACCATTAACGGCCAGTTGGCCTTCGCCCCGTTGAATTGCCAGTTCGATCAACTGGGCATTGCTTAAGTTGGTATAAGTTTTCACAGCGCTCTCGTTAATATGCGTCATTATTAGGGGTCGCCTCAGTTTACTGCTGCCCAAAAAGTGTGCGGTATTATGTCAAAAAAAAACTTCGGGGCGAAGTGCCTGTTTTTATTAAAAATGACTGATTCGGGGTGTAGCACCATTACACGCTATAAAACTCTTATTTATCAATGAATTAGCTATTGTAAATAATTTTTATCAGCCATCAGCTCAAAAATTGATCAAATCTGACTACATAAATGCTGTTTTGGCCTGCAGGCTTAGACTTCGAAGCGGCTTAACCAATGGCTGTTGTCGGACGCGTCTGCGCTCCGGCGCACCGCAAAGCCAACATTAAATCAGTAATGGTAGCAAAGCTGAGCGATCAAGAGGGTGTCGTCGATTGTTTTGTAGACCATGCGGTCTTCTTCATTGATCCTTTTTGACGGGCTATGGTCATCGCATACTTGTTGCATCATTTGAGCTAAGTTACTGCGAGCACTGGTGTAACTGATGGCATCCATTTTTTGTACCTCGTTTCAGAATGTACAGGAAGCTGTACGCAAATGATTTAACAAACGCAAGCACATGGACGATTTTTTCGATCAGGTTACGGAGTCTGGTTTCAAGTTGCATCTGATTGAGCTTCTAGATGATTTTATTGCACACCGAGGCCAATGTAACGAGTTGCCGAAAAAAGAAGGTATTGTTCGCTTCGCGGAAGGTGACTTGAGAATTGAATGGTTGCCAGACGGCTCAACTCACCTTTCCAAAGGAGACTCGTAATCCTGCCTTATTCATGAGATATAGCTGAAAGGTGGGTGTGGCAATGGTATGCTTCTGCACCTGCCTTCAACCAATCGAGGGGCATCAACTGAAAGTGGCCGCCACCCTCATCGTTCATGCCCGACAGATCAAGGTCAACTGTCCAGTCTCTGGGGAAAGTGACTTACTCCAAGATCTATGTGAATTCAGGGAAAAAAGTGAGTAAGATGCATCGGACAGATTATTAAAGCTCGGATCATACAAGAGGTTCACTGTGACTCAAATTGCCACCGCCAGACGCTCTCGCTCCATCACCACCGAAGAAGTTCTGTTGATTCTCTGCCATTCCGTGACTGAAGTGCTGGGCAACGCCGGTAACGACAAGGTCAGCTACTCTCCGATGGTACAAAAGATCAACAAAACCTGTCTGCGACCCGACATAGGTTGTTTTGTACTGTTTGATGGTGGTTTTTCCGGTCTGGTGATTATCAACTTCACAGCAGAATCGGCGATGGAAATTTATCGTAAATACCTGCTGAGTATGGGGATGCCGGAAAACGAGCTGGCACAGTTCCACACTGCAGATGAAGTCGGCAACGTGATGGGTGAAATCATGAACCAGATTGTGGGTGACTTCACCAACAAGGTTCGCCACCAGTTAAAAACCTCCATCACCCAGAGCCAACCAAAGATGATGGCCATCAACAAGCAGGTGCAGATTTCCGTCAACACCGCTCTGGATCAGGCACAGTCACGCCGGGTAACCTTCAGCACGGAAACCCACAATATTTTTTATCTGGAACTGTCGATGGATAAAACCGAATTCATCAAGCTGCATGATTTTGATGAGTCCGAACTGGAAGATCCGGATGACATCCTGGCTGAAAACTCTCAGCCATCAGAGAACAGTCGCCGCAAGGAAAAATCCAGCAATAATAATGATGATCTGATGAACGATCTGGGTATCTGATTCAGAACACTGCCCGCCCCTGTGGCGGGCTTTCCAGCAGGCGTTTTAACCTCAGCAAACCTTCCTGTAAATTGGACTGCCCTGCATCAGCCTGCGGGCCGGATTTGGGGTGGCAATTGGTAAAATCCTCAAGAGTGAATACCACTGGAGCTGGTTCAACCGCAGCATGGGAGGCATTACAGCGGCCTGTGTGGTCATCATCCTGCAGTAATTTTTTTCTCAGGAAGGAACAATCCGCCGCGGTTATCCCTTAATATATCGACCAGGTTTTTTACTATCCGTGAAATGGTTATTTGAGGACACAAGAGTATGGCAACTGCGTTCGGTACAGTTTTTATGCCCGAGATGGCAATATCCTGGTTTAACGGCAGCAGCTGGAGCCAGGCAAAGATGGTATCGAGCAGCAGCCTGACCCTGCATCCTGGTGCCCATGTGCTGCACTACTCCAGCACCTGTTTTGAAGGCTTAAAGGCCTTTCGGCATGAAGACGGCTCCGTCAACATCTTCCGCATGGACAAAAACATTGCCCGCCTGGCACAAAGCAGCCGCTTGCTGGCACTGCCTGCCATTGATGAAACCATGGCCGCTGAGATGATCAAACAAACGGTAGCTCGTTTTGCTGATGAGGTTCCTGCACCGCCCGGCTCTCTTTACATTCGCCCCACCCATATCGGCACAGAAGCGGCGGTAGGCAAGGCAGCAGCACCCTCCACCAGCTCCTGTTTTTATGTACTGGTTTGCCCAGTGGGTGATTATTTTGCCGGTGGTGATACTGCCCTGCGCCTGCTGCTGGAAGATAACGGCATGCGCTGTGCTCCACACATGGGTATGATCAAAAGTGGCGGTAACTATGCCAGCGCCCTGCAACCTATCCTGCAAGCCCGTGAAGCCGTCAAAGCGGATCAGGTGCTCTTCTGCCCCGGTGGTGATGTTCAGGAAACCGGCGCTGCCAACTTTCTGCTGATTGATGGTGACGAAATCATCACCAAGGCACTGGATGAAAGCTTCCTGCACGGTGTTACCCGAGACTCCATCCTGACCCTGGCGCGTGATCTGGGTATGAAAGTATCCGAACGCCAGCTGACTGTTACCGAGCTGCTGGAGCGAGCAGCCAAACCCGGCTGTGAGGCTGCACTGTCCGGCACTGCTGCAGTGTTGACCCCGGTTGGCACCCTGATTCATCAGGGCAAAGACTTCCCGGTCGGTAATGGCAAGGTAGGCACCACGGTGCTGAAACTGCGCAAAACACTGAACGACATCCAATGGGGCAAGGCCGAAGACAAACACGGCTGGCTAACCCGAATTTAAGCCAAAAACAAAAAGCCCCGGACAGACATAGCTGATCCGGGGCTTTTTTGATTCAAACAACAATTAATCTTTTGTAATCAACACCTTCATACCGGGTGTGACCTGCTCAAAAAGTGCCACCATGGCCTCGGATTGCAAACGGATGCAACCATGCGACAGCGGAATGCCCATCGGCTGATCATCCGGTGTGCCATGCAGGTAGATGTAACGCCGCTGGCTATCCACCTGCCCGCCACGATTAAATCCCTGCTCCTCTCCACACAACCAGAGTATGCGCCCCAGTATCCAGTCTCTTTGCGGATACTCTGCTGCCAGTTCCGCACTCCAGATTTCACCCGTTGGCCTGCGCCCTTTTAAAACCGCTCTGGCATCCAGCCTCGCTCCAATACAAGCACGAACACGGTGCAAACCTCTGGGCGTACAACCACTACCCATTTGTTCACCGGCTCCAGCCAGCGCCGTTGAAACAGGACACTCCATCAACAACTCACCACTGGCCGACAACAGCCACAAGTGCTGCTGAGCAATGGAGATCCTGATCACAACCTATGCCACCTGTTCAGACCAGCGCGGCGGCTGCTCAGGTACAGGAGCCTGCATGGCAGCAGTCACAACGGGCAGCAAACGTGCCACCAGATCCTTAATGCGGGTTTTTTCATCATAATCATTGGCGGCTATATCACGCAGCGCATTCAGTGACGACATGGTGAACACCACCGTACCCAGCATAAAATGGATACGCCAGAAACGCTCAGCATCCGGCAAGTCAGACGTACAAAGTTTCAGCAAATTAGTAAAGCGGAAAAAGGTTTTACCGTAATGCTCCTGCAGGTAACGACGCATATGCCCCTGTGCCTGGGTATAAGCCAACCCCAACAAACGCATGAACACCGACAAACTGCCTTTACTGGCCGGCACACTAACGGTTGTGCGTGCCAGCACCTCCAGCAACTCCTCCAGCGTGACATCACCCTTTTTTTCCAGCCGCTCCAGCTCCAGATTAAACTGAGTACAAAAAGGCTCCAGATAACGGGCAAACACCGCCTGAATCAACGCTTTTTTAGAACCAAAGTGATAGTTCACCGCAGCCAGATTGACCTTAGCCTTGCCAGTGATGGTACGAAGGGAAGTTTCTGCAAAACCCTTTTCAGCAAAAAGAGCTTCTGCAGTATCAAGAATACGTACAACGGTATCGGACTGTGCCATGCCTGCTCCAGATTAAACGTCTGTTTCAAACATTATCCGGCAAAGCTGCAGCAGGGGTCAAGCAACAGAAGAAACAGCGGGTGAAGGCGATTACCGGGCAGCACTCTCAAAACGTGACGCTTGTCAATGAGGCATAGAAATGACTGCATCACGCCAAGCTCACGCGAGCGAAAGATACATTAACGATGGGCAGCCATGTATTTAGTAACTGCCTGTGCTAAAAGGCCTGACCGCGATTCACCGTGTCGC
>NZ_JACUUA010000157.1 GCF_014859565.1 Marinospirillum sp.
TTCCAGTACCTGACTGCCCTGTTCAGCGGCCACCACTTCACCAAACTCCCACATCAGTTCCCAGAATTCTTCTGGGTTGACTACACTCCACTGATGCAGATCTGCGTAGTGCAGCAGGTGTTGTTGGTAACGATCATTCACCCGCTGCATAAAAGCAGACAGGGGACTGTCTTTGATGGTGGCGGCAGTGGGCTGCCAAAGGGGCTGAGGCTGGATCTGAGGCACATAAGTCATTGTTGTTTTTCTCCTGTTTATATCTGAAAACGCTGCAGATCACGGGTCAGGTCATCCGCTTGGCGGTGTAACTGGCGGGTGGCCGCCAGCAGGGTTTCCACCCGTAATTGTTGCTGGCTGACCAGCCCCGCCACCTGATCCATATCGGAAGTCATGCTGCTGGTGGTATCTGCCACCTCAGCAACGGATGTACGCACCTGATTCATTTTTTCTGAAGATGCACGGCTGGCCTGTTGAATGCCTTGTACCGCCTGTAAAGCTTCACGCCCCATGTGCCGCCCTAATGCCACCTGTTCCCGCGCCGCTTCCACCGAACCGATGGTGGTATCGGTATCCCGGCGGATGCCGTTTATGCGCCCACCAATATCATGGGTGGCCTGAGCCGTCTGTTCGGCCAGTGTACGAATTTCATCCGCCACTACCGCAAACCCGCGTCCGGCATCACCCACTCGCGCAGCCTCAATGGCAGCATTCAGCGCCAGCAGATTAGTCTGCTCAGCAATGCCGTTAATCAGTTCCAGCACACCACCAATTTGCTGGGAATGTTCACCCAGATGACCAACTCGCTGATCAATGTCTTGCATCCGAGCAGTAATAGCTTCCAGTGCTTCTATCGCCTGTTGAATCACTTCACCGCCCTGATTGGCAGCCTGATCCGTCTGCCCCGCAGCAGCTTCCACTTCGGTAGCCGCCATGGCCATCTGATCAGTGGTGGCACTGATTTCTTCCATTGCCGCCGCCAGCACATCACTGCGACCATGTAATTGCTGGCCTTCTTGCTGTAAACCACCAATCTGTTCTTCCATGGTGGTGGCCATCTGCAACAACTGCTGGTTACGGGATTTTAAGCCACCCACCAAACCCGTCAGGGATTCCACCGTCTGATTAACCCCCTGCGCCAGTTGATCAAATTCATCCGCCTTATTTTTGATGCTCAGCCGCTGGCGCAAATCACCCTCAGCCACCAGCTGCAGGAAACCCAGCAGCTCTTTCAGACGCTGATGCAAACGACGATTCAGCAACACCACTGCCAGTACCAACAGCAGGGTCACCAACAGGCCACTAATCAGCATCATGCTCTGCTGACGGTTTGCCTGACGTTCGGCTTGTTGTTCGGCCTGTTGCAGTTGCTGACCGGCAACCTCACGCGCCTGACGATGCAGGGCGGTCAGCAATACCTGACGCTGTTCCAACAGGGTGGTGTTATTGTTTTCCAGCTCCAACCGCAGACGAATCAAAGTGGTACTGGCCTGACGATAAACCTGTAGTGGCTCGGCAAAATCTTCATCAAATCCGATACGCTGCAGGTGTGCAGCAAAGGTTTCCATACCACCCTGCCAACGACTGATGGTCTGTTGTTCGGGGGTAATAAAAAAATCTTTTTCCAGATTACGCACATCAGCAAAACGCGATACCAACGCGGCCAGCCCGGTTAACTCATCCATCAATACTGCAGCGGCTGCACCCAGCTCACCCTGTGCACCTTCTGTAGCGTTCATACCAAAAGCCAGCTGGGTTTCCAGCGTCTGTTGCAGTTGCCGCAAAAAAACTTCACCCTGCTGCTGCAGACCATCATGCCCAACCAGCACCTGTTGTAACCGTGCAGGCAAACCCGCCAGCTGTTGTTGCAGCGCCTGTAGTCCCTGTGGCTGCAGGTTCTCGCGCTGCAGTTCCAACTGCAGGATTTCTGTCTCCAGCGCCTGTATATCCAGCGCCAGATTTGCTGTTCTTGTCACTTCAGAAAATGCTCTGCTTTGTTGTTTTAAGCCATGGAGACCGGCAGCAACCAGTAACACCAAACCAACCAGCAAAAGTAGCAGCAGCCCCCATAGAGCCTGCCGGAAAGACAGCTGTAACTTCATGGAATCACCCTTGTTATTGTTGTTTTCAGGCACAAGTCTTCCCCTCTGCTGAACGGGCTGAATAAAGCCCGTGGCAGAAACAGAAGTCCTTTCAGGGAAAATCAGTGCAGAGAGGTTTTACTGGGTGGTGTAACCACCATCAATCACAACCGCTTGGCCGGTGATGCCACGCCCTCGACCACTGGCTAAGAACAGGCAGTAGTCCGCCACTTCGCGGGGTTCCAGCAGGCGTTTTTGTGGCACCAGCGGATAAATCACTTCTTCCAGTACCTTTTCCAGCGGCACACCCCGTGTACGCGCCAGATCATTCAGCTGACCACGCACCATTTCGGTATCCACATAACCGGGGCACAAGGCATTCACGGTGATGCCATGAGCCGCTCCTTCCAGTGCCGCCACCTTGGTCAGCCCAATCACACCATGTTTGGCTGAGTTGTAACCGGCCTTACCGGAGAAACCCACTAACCCGTTGATGGAGGCCAGATTAATGATGCGTCCACCCTGCTGGCGTTTCATCACCGGGAACACCTGCTGAATGGTCAGGAAAGGTGCCACCAGCATGATGTCCAACAGTTTGCGAAAACGCTCGGACGGAAAATCCTCAATGGGTGCCACATGCTGCAAACCGGCATTGTTGATTAACACATCCAACCCGCCAAATTGATCAACCACCTGTTGTACGGCTGCTTTCAAACCGGGCTCATCAGTGACATCACAGGCCACACCAAGACGATCCGGCCCGGCACCACCCAGACGATCCAGTGCATCGGCCAGTGCATCCCGATCCAGATCCAGAATGGCAACACGTGCGCCTTCCTCCAGAAAGGCTCTGGCAATTTCTAATCCGATGCCTTTGGCGGCACCGGTAATTAATACACGTTTACCTGACATAAGTTGTTCCTCTCTCAGCATCTCAATTCATCTCTTGTCACAGTAAACCCGGCAGCCAGAGCACGATGGCCGGGAACAGGATGCACAACAGCAGGCCTGTCAGCTGCAGCAGCACATAAGGAATAATGGATTTGTAAATGGTGGTGATTTTGATCTGACCTTCAGTGATGCCTTTGAGGTAAAACAGGGCATATCCGAAGGGTGGTGTCAGAAAACTGGTTTGCAGGTTGATGGCCATCAGGATGGCAAACCACACCAGTGTAGCCTGAGCACTCATGCCAAAATCCAGCAGACTGATCACCGGCAGCAACAGTGGCAGTACCACATAACTGATTTCTATCCACTCCAGAAAAAAACCAAGCACAAAAATCATCAGCATGATTGCCAGCAGCAGACCGTAAGGCCCCAAGCCGGTGGCGGATACCAGATCCATAATCAGGTAATCCCCGCCGAGGCGTTTGAACACCAGACTGAAAACGGTGGCTGTAATCACAATGAATACAATCATTGCGGTACTTTTGGCGCTGTCGTAACAAACATCCCGCAGGGTGATGTAACTTAATTTACGGCCAACCACGGCCAGCAGGATGGCACCCAGTGCACCTATGGCAGCTGCCTCGGTCGGAGTGGCAATACCGGCCATGATAGAACCCAGCACGGCGACCATCAGGAATACCGGTCCAACCAGATCCCGCAGCAGTGCCAGCGGCAGCGGTGTGGTGTCGGTGGTGATATCGTCCTTATCAACCAGCGGCATCCAGTCAGGTTTTAGATAACCCGTCACCAGCAGGTAAATAATGTACAAAGCGCCCAGCATCAGACCGGGAATTAATGCCGCTTTAAACAAGTCACCCACGGAAACCTGCATGATCGAACCCATCAACACCAGCATGATGGACGGTGGAATCAGAATACCGAGCGTGCCGGATGCTGCAATCACACCACAGGCCATTTCTTCCTTGTATTTTTGTTTCAACATCACTGGCAGCGCCAGCATACCCAGCATCACCACCGAGGCACCCACTATGCCGGTACTGGCCGCCATCACAACACCCAGCAAGGCAACGGAGATGGCAAGACCACCCCGCACCCGCCCGAACAGGCGCTGCAAGGTCAGCAGCAGACGACTGGCAACACCGGATTTTTCCAGCATCAACCCCATAAATACAAACAGCGGGATGGCAATGTAGAGCCAGTTTTCGATTACACCACCATAAATGCGGGAGCCGGCCATACCCATAAACGGCAGGGGAATTTCGCCGATAAAAGCAAAAATAATCGCCAGACCACCCAACACAAAAGCCACCGGATAACCGGTGAAAATACCAACCAGCAAAAATACCACCATCAGAATGGGCAAGAGGTACTCAGCGAACATGAAAAGACTCCTGCGCAGCACGTTGTGGATCCAGCACTGCAGCAAGACTCTGCAGCACACGCCCGAAGGCACCCAGCGTCATAAATACCAGCGCCACTGACAGTGCACCCTTGATGACAAAACGATCGGTCAGGCCACCAAAATTGGACTGTTCACCCGAGTTGTAACTCATCATCACTTGTGGCCAATAGAGGTAAGCCACCAGCAGACAAAAGGGGATCAGCATCAACAGATGCCCGGTCAGATCAACCAGATGGCGGGTACGCGGTGAAAAGCGGTGATACAGCAGATCCACCCGAACATGGGCATTGGTATGCAGTGCATAGGTGGAGGCAAACAACACCAGCACCCCGTAGAGATACCACTGCAGTTCGGTGGCAGAGTTGATGGTAAAAGCACGCCCGAACAAGAACACCGGCTCATTCCAGCGCAGCAGTTCATTCATGCCCAGAGCATTCATTACAACGGTGAGCAGGACAGCAACTATGACCACCAGTATCAGCCAGCTGGTCATGCGTCCGACCCGGATACCGACCCCTATCAGGGGTCGGGATACCAGATCAAGTGCCGCCGCCACACGCAGGTGAACGGCGTTTTTCATTACTTCAGCTCCTGCAGTTCATACCATTCTTCAATCAGTTTGGCATGTGCAATCAGTGACTCATAAGCCTCTTTAAACTGAGGGTTTTGTGCCATTTCTTCAGCAACCACTTCTTTCCATGCAGCTTCCAGCGCGGTCAGGGTTTCATCATTAAAACGACGAACCTGAATGTCACTTTTAGCCTGCATACGCGCCAGTGCTTTCATCTGCTGGGGTGGTGCTTCAGTCATGGACCAAGCCAGTGTGGAGCGGCAAGCAGTTTCAAACTGCTGCTGCTGTTTTTCGCTGTACTTGTTCCAAACGTTCTTGTTGATGATCAACGAGAACCAGCTGGCTGACTGGTGCCAACCGGGGAAGTAGTAGTATTTGGTAATGTCATCAAAACCCATCACCTCATCCACCTGAGGTACAGAGAACTCGGCACCATCAATACGACCACGCTCCAGCGCCAGATAAATTTCACCACCGGGGATCAACTGGGTAGACGCACCGAACTTGTTGAGTACACGAGCACCCAGGCCGGAAATGCGGAAGCGCAGGCCATCAAAGTCTTTGATCGAGTTGATTTCTTTGTTGTAAAAACCACCGGTTTCCTGCGGGGAAACAAAGCAGGGTAATACCTTGATGTTGTACTGATCATAAGCTTTCTGAATGTATTCAGTACCACCACCGGACCACATCCAAGAGGCAAAGGCTTCCGGTGTTGGACCAAAAGGCAGGGCACCATACAGGTTCAGCAGCGGAATAGTGCCTGCCCAGTAACCCATCCAGTCCCAACCGGCATCGACTGCACCGGTTGATACTGCGTTAAACACCTCAAAAGGCGGCACCAGATCACCCGGCTCATAAACCCGGAAACTGATCTTGCCATCAGATGCTGTGTTGATTTCCTTTGCCATGTACTGAGCACCGGCACCAAGGAAGTTGTTGGTGGCAAACACACTGGCCACATCAATACGGCGCGGACCATCAGCCATTGCAGTGGAGGAGATTGCCAAGGTGGCAGCAGTTGCCACGGCTCCAATAGCCGTAACAAGGGGTTTCTTGATCATGGGTGCTACTCCTGATTTTTATGTTTGTTCTTGAGAACACTCGACCGCCTCATGGACGGGTGACTACCCCTATTACAAGACACATGCCAACGTCATAAAAAATTGTTTAAAAACAAACAAATAAACTTGCATCTGACGTTAACGTCAAGCCGCATCAAGGAAGCCACAAGGATTTATTCCGGTTTTACGGAATTTTTATGTAGTATTTATGAAACAAAGGCGTGGTTACTGGCTTCTCACCTGTCCGGGAAAGCGGAATGATTCCGGAAATACGGAAAAAGCAGGAGGATCAACAAGAAATGCAGTTTAGAGGTCGGTATTCAGCTGATATTTTGTCAGCTTGTCATAAAGGGTGGTTTTGCTGATGCCCAGCAGTTTTGCAGCCAGCAGACGATTGCCATCACAGGCCACCAGTGCTTCTTCGAGGATTAGTTTTTCAGCTTCACCAATACGTTCTTTTAGGGTACCGCGATACACCACTGGCTCGGATACCTCGATACCTTCCGTCAGTGAAGCAGGCAACGCCTGCAGGGATATTTTGTGTCCCTGACTGAGATAAAAAACAGATTCGATGGCATTTTCCATTTCTCGTACATTACCCGGCCAGGAGTATTCCAGCATCCGGGTTAAGGCATGAGCCGTCAGTTTGGGCGCACGTCGCCCGGTGCGGTTGGCAAGTCGAGTCAGAAAGTGTTCCGCCAGCGCCGGAATATCCTCTCGCCGATCCCGCAAGGGTGGCAGTTCCACCGACACCACATTAATACGGTAATAAAGGTCTTCACGAAACTCGCCCAGCTCCACCCGTTTTTCCAGCGGCTGGTGGGTGGCGGTGACCAGTCGTACATCAATCTTAACCAGCCGGTTGGAGCCAACAGCTTCCACTTCCCGATCTTGCAAGACCCGCAGCAGCTTGGCCTGCATACTCAGAGGCATGTCACCAATTTCATCCAGAAACAGCGTGCCACCATCCGCCAACTGGAACTTACCCTGTTTGCCGCCTTTTTTTGCCCCGGTAAAAGCACCTTCTTCATAACCAAACAGCTCCGCCTCCAACAGGTTTTCCGGAATCGCTGCGCAGTTGATTTTGATAAAAGGTCCACGGGAACGTTCGGACAAAAGATGCAGAGCATGAGCATACAACTCTTTGCCGGTGCCGGATTCACCGCGGATTAATACCGAAGCATCTCCACCGGCCACCTTTTTGATTTTGTCATTAACGTGTTGAATCAGCGGACTGCGACCAATCAGATCATTCAGGTGATAACGGGCACCGGTCTGCTCTTTGTCCAGTGCCCGCCGGTAGAAATCCAGCTCCGAGACCAGCGCCTTGATTTGGGTGTTCATCTGACGCCACTCATGGGTGTCATGAAACAGCACTGTGCCAATGCCACCCACCACCTTGCCACCCTCACGAATCGGATAACGGTTGGCAATCATGTGGCGACCACGCACTTCCTGCAGACGCGACAATTCCGGCTGACCACTTTCCACCACCCGATGCATCTGGGTGTTTTCAATCACATCAGTGACCAGCAGCCCGTACACCTCCTCCCGCTTCAAACCCAGAAACAGGGCATAAGGCTGATTCAGGAAGGTGATGCGCGCTTCGGCATCCACCACTACCAACCACTCATCCAGAGCATCCAGCGCCTGAGACAGCCGCTGCAGGTTCAGCATCTGATTGTTGTTGGGCATGCCTGCTCCATCAATAAATTTTAGGATCAGCCGGATCAGGACGGGTTTTAAAACGCCGGTGCATCCACATGTATTG
>NZ_JACUUA010000158.1 GCF_014859565.1 Marinospirillum sp.
CGTCGCGTTCGTGCGTGGCACCACACGCACTGCAAGTCCATTCTCTGATTCCAAGGCCTGCGAGTCCTTTCGGACTTGAATCGGGGCATGAGCCACAATTCGAGCAGGTCTGGGTGGTGTAGGCTTCATTCACTTCTTTGAAAACAATGCCTGCGTGATCGCATTTGTATTCCAGCATTGTTTTCAACATTGACCAGCCGGCATCATAAACCGATTTCGCACGGTTGGTTTTCGCTTGTGATAAAGAAGAAACATTGCCCACCACAATCAAACCGGAGCGATTGACTAGCTCTCGGCTGAATTGGTGCAGGGCATTTTTTCTGCGATTGGCAATTTTGGCGTGAATCGCCTCCCAGCGCTATCCTTACCCGCACTAAAAGTACGGGGCTTGTCGCGCATTTTGGTCATTTACTGCTGTTTTGGCAACTGTAATCTTTATTCGACACCAGGCTCAAGCATATCTTTAAAGGGATTTTGCAGGTTCAGGTTAACTTTTTGTATATAACCGGGTATTTCCATGCTGTTGGCGTCCATTTTAAGGTCTTCGCCTTCCAGCACCTGTTCTCCGAACTGGTAATTCAGCTTGAATGCGCCACTGGTAAAGTCATCTTCATGCTGTTGGCTAAGTTCCAGAGTTTTTTCCAGTTGTGCTTGATGTTTGTTCATGGCTTCGCGGCCGTGACGGGCTTCCAGCATCTGCTGAGTGATATGCGGAGCCAGCAGCAAGGCGCTGGCATTGTTACCACCAAAACCCTTGGCATTCAGCAGCGCCATGTCCATGCCCTGCTGGCCGGTTTCCTGATGCTCAATCGACAACTTAAGATTGGAGTCGTGGATATCTGCAGCAAAATGATCCACCGTGCTGATGCCCGGCAACCAGCCTTCTGCCCAATTGCCCAGTGCACTCATGAACTGATCACCACCGGCGGTGCCTTGTGAGTGACCCACAAATGCTTTGATGGCAGCGACCGGCCAGGACTGAATACCCATGGCTTTTGCCACTTCGTTAATAACATGGGATTCAGTGGTGCGGTTTTTGGGTGTGCTGGTGCCGTGGGCATGAACATAACTGCGTTCGCGCAGGGCTTTTTCACCCAGCAGGCTACGACCCAGCGCGGCGGCCTTGGCTAAGGTCAGATAGTTGCCAATACCCGGTGCCGATATGGAGCGTTTAAAGCCGTCTGCGTTGGCAAAAACTTCGGGAACCGAACCCAGAATCTGTGCGCCTGTTTCGACGGCCAGATCGTCAGAAACCAGCAGGGTGAATTGCGCTGATTCAGCAATGGTGAAACCGCAGTTGTCCGAGAAGGGACGGCAGGCTCGACGGAAGTGCTGATCCTCAAGGTGCTCGACACCATCCAGAGCACGCAGGCTGATGTTATCAGCCAGTGCACCCATGGCACGGAAGCCTTCGATGATTTCCGGTGTGACCGGGGCATCCGAGGTGCCCACCAGGGCAATTTTTAAACGACCGGAACGAATGGCGTTAGTGGCCGCCTGCAGGTTGTACAGGAAGGTGGCGCAGGCTCCAAGTAAACCGCTGGACTGACCGATATTACCCAGTATGTAAGCATTGATAAAATCTGCCGTCATCTGGGCATAACCCAGGGGCATCTGTTTGGAGGTGGTACGTTTGCCAGTGACCGGGTTTTGCAGCAGACCACCCCAGCCATCCTGATCCAGCTGGCCTATGGAGTTGCTGGCAAATACACCAATCTGATCCGGTCGTACACGACTGCTGAGTGATTGCCAGTCGATACCGGTTTGTCCCAGCAGATCAGATGCACCAAAAACAGCCATCTGCAGACCGCGAGGATGGTTGGCACTGCGATAATGGGCGCCGGGATCAAAACCGGTGGGCAGCATACCGGCAGCTTGCACCAGTGCCTCACGAGGATCAGTGATCAATACGTCCTGGGGATGCAGCAGGGTAATTTCGACTTCTCCGGCGGATAGGTCACGAACCTGCCAGCCCGGTGGAATACGATCCGGCAATTGACGACGACGCAGATTAAATTTTATGGGTGTTTCGCCGGGCTGCAATGTCAGGGTGCGACTACCGGGGTGAGCGTGTACATCAAACCAGTCCGGATGAATTCGGCGAATCAGGGTGTTGTTGATCAGCTCTGAGCGATAACGCTCCAACAGCAGCGCGGAGGAAAGGGTTTCTCCGTTACGGGTTTGCCACTGCTCAGGCGCAGTCTGACGAGCCAGTCCGGTAAGGCTGGCAAGGGACAGCAGAGTTGTGTTTTGTTTCCCCAAGGGTAACTGATTCAGCAGCATACGCCGAAAAGCGTGGTGACCGGAAGTGCGTCCTGCGGGGCTGACGCCGCCCATGCCGATGATGACGGGAAGGTATGACAAAAGACTATCCTCTGAACAGAAAGTCTCCCTATCTTATCACTGCACCCGGATTTGGGCTATGAGTCAGCAGCCCTCTGATTACAACAGGTGCAGCTCTCTGGCACGTGTAACAGCCTGGGTGCGAGTTCTGGCGTCCAGTTTGCGCAGCATGTGGCGCAGGTGGGTTTTGACGGTATGCAGAGAGATAAATAGCCGTTCAGCAATCTCCTTGTTGGGCAAACCCTCGGCGACTAACCGTAATACCTGCTCCTCTCGAGTGGAGAGTTTTTCCAGTGGACGGGTTGGATCATTCAGAGTTTTACGATCCTTATGCTGCTGGACTTGTTCCAGCAACTGCTGGGCAAAATCCAGCGATTCTGATCCAGGTGACAGCTGTTCCTTGAGTTGTTGCAGCAGCTCTTTCAGGCTGGTGTCAGCACTTAAAAATGGCATCTGAAAGTTTTCCTGTTGTGCCAGTAACAAGGCTTCACGCAGGCATTCAAGTGCTGCACTGGTCTGGCGACTGTGTTTTAACGCCAGTGCCTTGTGCGCCAGAATAAATAGCCCGGATGTCGGATAGTCGCGGGTGTTCTCCAGCTCATTGTTTAATACGGTCAGCGCCTGAGGATAACGACGATGACTGAGCAGGGCGCGGGCGTATAACAGTTGCAGCAGCTGGCCTTGTAGTGGTAAGTGCACCAGCGGTTGTTGAAACCCCTGGTCGGCCAGTTGTTGTAACCAGGTGAGTGCCAGATCCAGCTTGCCCTGATCCAGCCACAAGCTGGCCTTGAGTGCAGTGACCATGGGTTGCCAGCTGGCAGATGCGGGATGATGTACATGCAGGGAGCGTTCAGCTTCGGCCAGCCAGTCAAAAGCAGCAGTGATATCACCTTCTGTCCGTGCTGTCAGGGATAACACCAGAAAGCCACTGATCAGGTGTTGATCCCCCGTGGGTCGCAAAAGTGAAATACCTTCTTCCAGAAACTGCTGTGCCTGGCGGATATTACCCTGGCACCAATCCAGATAACCCTTCAGCAAAAATAATCGGCCACGGGGCACAGCTCCGATGGATGGGCGCCGCAGAGCTTCTGTCAGCAGGTGTGCCGCCAGCTGCAGGTGCCCTTTGCCCATTTCGATGCAAACCTGGTCATAAACCAGCAATTGCTCCAGTTCGATGTTAAAGGCTTTGTGTGCCAGCATCTGAGCTTCACGGTTGAATCCTCGTGCAGCTTTTAACTGATTGCGTGAAATCTGAATGCGGGTAATCAGCATCAGCGCGACTACCCTGATGCCAGTGGACTGGTTTTTCAGTTGTGGATAAAGCGCCAGTGTCTGTTGCAGCGCCGTATCACCTTTACCCTGTGCAGCCAGAATCTGGCAGTGTAATAGGCGGGCGTGATGATCATCCTTTAGTCCTGCATTCTGCAAATGCAACAAGGCTGTGTCGATCTGACCAGCCAGGATTAATGCCTGGCAGCTGATCAGCAGCAATGTCGGTGAGGCTTCCAGCAGTGCTGTTGGCAGGCTGGTTTTCCATAATAAAAAAGGGGCTGGCTCCAGGCTTTGGAGTAGATGATCCCCGAGCTGTTGCATCTGTTGTGCCAGTAATTCCGGTTGCCCAGCCTTGTAAGCCTGCTCAGCAGCAGCAAAGTGAAGTCCTTTTGCAGCCAGCAGTTGTGCGGCTTGAGTATAAAAGTCCGGGTCGATGGGTTCAGGCTGGGTTAATAACTGCTGTAACTGCGGATGCAGGCTGTACCAGGGTTCGTGATCCTGTGTGTCGGATGTCAGTAGTAGCCCGGCTGCGGCAAGGTGGTTCAGGGCAGTTTCGGTGATGGGTGAGTTAATCAGTGCAGTCAGTAGTGAACTACTGCTGGATTTGAGTCTGGACATTTGCCGCAGTAGTTGCAGATCCTTATCCGGTAAAGTGGCCAGCACCTGCTCCTGCAGATACTGGCGCGTCAGCGAAAAATCGCCGGTTTGTGAAACCAGTCGTATTACTGCTGGCCAGCCCAAAGTTTGTTGCCACAGCTCTGTGACCCAGGGCAGGTGGATACTTTTGTTCAGTTGGCTGAACAACTGGCGGATTTCATCTGCGGTGAAGGCCAGCTCCTGACGCTGCAGGAACAAAAGCTGTTCGCTGAGCTGCAGTTTGCTGGTATCCAGAGGCAGGGGTGTACGAGAGGCTAATATTAGTGACAGATTTTCTGGCAGTGCCATCAGCAGTAAATCCAGCAGCTTTAAGCTCTGTGGATGGCTGATGTTTTCCACGGCATCCAGTATCAGGTGGCTGTGAGTTCTGATTGCTCCACCCAGCGCTGCCATTTGTTGATTGAGTAATTGCTCCGGGTGTTCCGGGAAAGGGGATAACGGGTCAGGCAGCGCTGTCAGCAGCTGTTCACGGGATGCCGGTGCAAGATCAGGCAGGTTTGCCAGGCTGGCAAGAATGCCGCTGAACAGTGCCTCCGGAGTGTCATCCATGTGATTAAGATCCAGCCAACAGCTTGGCAGGCGTTGACTGTGGTGCCATTGACTGAGTAGCAGGGATTTACCACTGCCTGCCGGTGCCAGCAGCAGGATCAGGCGGCAGCCGGAAGCCTGCTCCAGTCGGGTCAGCAGGCGTTCCCGCACCAGAGTGTGAGCAGGCATGGCCGGTGCTTTAAAACGACAAGGCAGGAGGCTGCTGTGTAAAGCAGACTCCTGCAAGAGGATGTTTGAAGCCATTTGAACCCCAGTGTCCGACTGAAAAAGCCATTAACCTTTTAATAAACTAAGTCAGGCGGACAGGGGATACAAGGGTTTGCTGCTCAGCGACCACCGGCACGGCTGAGAGCTGCCGGTGTGAAGTTGCTGCGCTGAGCCTGGTAATCCCAGTTATAACCACGGGTGTCATTGATTAGACCCGACACAATGTAACGGCCATTCACCAGGTCGTAGATGGTTTCAGCGGCGTACCAGGGCACTTGTACATCATGGAACTGTACGGTATGACCTTCAGCGACCCGCCAGAGGTTGCCACGTCCATCATAATGATCCACATGAGCAATCTGGTAGGTGTCTTCATCAAAGTACATCACACGCTTGGCATAAATGTGGCGCTGACCATCACGCAGGGTACCCTCAACCTGCCAGACCCGGTGCAGCTCATAACGTGAGTGCTCAGGATTCAGGTGACCTGCCTGTACAATGTCATTCACACTGAGACCGGTGTTCAGCAGTTTGTAGCTGTTGTAGGGAATGTACATCTCTTTTTTGCCCACCAGCTTCCACTCATAACGATCCGGTGCACCGTTGAATACATCCAGGCCATCGGAAGTACGCTGACCATCTGCTGCAGTGCCGGGTCCGTCATAAGCCACCTGAGGAGCACGACGCACACGACGTTGACCCGCGTTGTAAATCCAGGCACGGCGTGGTTCTTTCACCTGATTCATGGTTTCCTGAACCAGCAGCACGGTGCCGGAAAGACGCGCAGGTGCAGTCACGGATTGCAGGAAATAAAACAGGCTGTTTTCCACCGGATCGGCAATAAACATGAACTCTTCGCTCAGTGTTACCGGAGTAAAGTTACCATTGGCTTGTGGAGTTACCAAGGTCACTTCACGCTCGGCACCGGGGCCGCGGTAACGTGTGGAGTGGTTCCACACCAGCTCTACACCGGTTTTTGGAAGCGGGAAGGGTGTGACCTGATTAAAGCCTTCCACACCATTGCCCTTATCCACCAGTTTGGCGTCACGGGCGTTCTGCTTGACCTGATCATAAACAGCCTGGGGGTAACCGGCCGTTCGGTGAGTCGGGTAGACCGGAATACGGAAAGTGTCCGGATACTTCTTCAGCATTTCAATCTGACCGGGAGCCAGCCTTGCCTGATACTCGGTGTAGTTCTGTGCGGTGATGACATACAGGGGTTTTTCTGCAGCAAAGGGATTGCCGTAACCGTCTTTCCAGTTACCCGGCCCTTGTTTGAGTCCGCCGTCCCAGGCGGGAATGCGTCCACCTGCTCCACCGGCACGCTCTGCGCCCATTGGTGTCAGCTGGTTGCCACCCAGGCGGTCAGCCGCCAGCAGAGAACCGCCAGAGGCCAGTAAACCTGCGGCCAACAGGGCTGTTGCCAGCCCTCCCAGGGTAAAATTACGTGTGGTCTGTTTCATTGTTTTTATCCTTTTAACAAGTTGCACTTGATCAGTAGTTCATGCCAACACTGAGGCTGATGAAATTGCGGTCATCCAGATCCCAGTAGTCGGTATCGAAGTAATGGGTGTAGCTTAGATTGCTGAAATAGGTATTCATGTATTCAGCGCCCAGTGCGGTACCCAGAATCATGCGGCCTTCATAAAACTGGCTGCCTGGCTCGGGGCCGTAACCACTGACATCATGACTCCAGGAGACTGTGGGTTTGAGTGTCAAACCACCCACCAGAGCATTGTTGTACTCCAGTTGAGCCAGTACACGATAACCCCAGGACAGCTCGGTTACGTAGCCGTTGTCAGCGAACATTTCAGTTTCACTGCCACTGGATCCATAAACAGAGGAGCGGCCAAAACGTATCTCGCTGGTGTCGGGCAAATCATTCACATAAGTGAAGCCAATTTCACCGATCAGACGCAGATTATCAGCAGCCATCACGCGGTTAATATCATGGATAAAGGTGCTCTGAAATTGGTAAACATCCAGTTCGCGGTAACCTTTTTGTACACCGGATTCCAGCTCACGAATTTCTGATGGTAAGCGAGCTACTAAGTTGCCATACAGCGGATGAGCTGTGTTGTTATGGCCGGCAGTATTCGGGTTGTAGCCCAGGTTGCCCAGCAGGCCGCGCACCAGTACGTCGTTGGCGTTAATCTGGATTGGTGCATCAGGGCGATAGGTGAACTCACCTGACCAGGCTGTGCCGGTAGGTAAGAGTGTTGCAAAGGATGCAGCTATGATTTTCTGGTCTTCCGGGAACTCAATAATGTATTGAGTGGCTTTGTCATTACCGGCAGCAGCGATTACTGCTTGAGCGGTTGAGTTGCCAGCAACTGCTGTAGCAACTTCAAGTGCTTCTGAAGGAATGGCTAGGCTTTTATTCATGGTTGTTGCAGTATTTTGCATTATGGTTGCATAGGTAACAGCTTTCTGTGCATCAGATCCAGTACTGACATAACCTCCGGCTAAAGGTAGCCGGCCGTGAATATTCTGGAATGACAGGCCAAATTCAGTGCCATTCAGCTGTTCTGCGTACCACTTCAAAGCAACACCAAACTGCCCTGTATCGCTAGGCTCTTCATCACTGGCACGCTGAGCAATGGTCAAGTCTTTACTGGAGAGTCCCAGTTGTCCATAACCATTAGCCAGTGCAAAAGAGCTTGCCAGAGCGGCAAAAGGCGTACCTGTGAGAGTGCCTGCGACGTTGGCCTGTTCATTGATGCCACTC